>NZ_QEHP01000005.1:0-100613 GCF_003094695.1 Chryseobacterium sp. HMWF035
ACCAAAACAGAAATACAATTAATTGGAAATCAAATAGTTAAATTAAAAAAAACATTATTCAAAATAATAAAAAAAATCTTCCGACCATGACTAGCGGCGAAGCCGCCGCCGAAATCCTAAAATGAGCTCAGACAATTGCTGCAATCGAGGCTAGGGTTTTTGTCAGATATTTCAATACTTCATTGGACCCACAAAATTTGTGATCCTGAAAGAGTTCAATATAGCATTAAAATAAAGTCTGAAAAAATTCTTGTTTGAACCCTTTGGTTTGTTATCAGCTTTAATTCAAAAATAAATTTTTCAAAATTGATAAGCTTCCGTCATTAGACTTTCTTACCATGAAAATTTAATTCATTCTAAATCAATATATCAATGTTAAAGATTTATTAAAGTAATCCCCATTTTTTGAATATAGATTAAATAATGGCTAAATTTGGGTAATAACATTAAAAATAAAATTATGTCATTTGAATTACCAAAACTAGGATATGCTTACGACGCATTAGAGCCAACAATAGATGCAAAAACAATGGAAATCCACCATACAAAACATCATCAAGCATACGTAGACAATTTAAATAATGCGATTAAAGGAACAGATCTTGAAGGAAAAACTATTGAAGAAATCTGCCAGACAGGAACTGATAAACCAGCAGTAAGAAACAATGGAGGAGGACACTTTAACCATACTTTATTCTGGGAAATTTTAACTCCGGGCGGCAGCAAAGAGCCTGTAGGAAATGTAAAAGCTGCTATCGAAGCTTACGGAGGTTTTGAAAAATTCAAGACAGATTTTTCTGATGCTGCTAAAACAAGATTCGGTTCAGGATGGGCTTGGTTGGTAAAAAATGCTGACGGTTCTGTTACCGTTTCTTCAACTCCAAACCAGGATAACCCGTTAATGCCGGTTGCAGACGTAAAAGGAACTCCTGTTTTAGGACTTGACGTTTGGGAGCACGCTTATTATTTAAATTACCAAAACAGAAGACCTGATTATGTATCAGCATTCTTCGAAGTAGTAAACTGGGATAAAGTAGAAGAATTATTCAACAAATAATTATTCAACTATTTCATAAAAAAAGGTTCAGAATTGCTCTGAACCTTTTTTAGTATCTTGTGGTATCACTTCCCGAAAGTCCGTTCATTTTTAAACCGTATTTCCAGTTTACATACGCAAAAACCTGATACAATTTGTATTCGAATTTGATACCGTATTTTTCTTTCGGATCATAGTCAATGGATGATTCTATCACATTTCTGTATCTCCCGGAACTATAGTAGGAATTCCATTCTGTGACCAGAAAAGTATTTCTGTTCTTCAGATAAGATTCAGAATATTGGCTGATTGGTTTGGCAATCGCATTCAGAAAATAATCAAACTGAGTATCGATTACCGTAAGATCCCATTCTCCATCGTCATTCTTTGATGGTTTCATTTCCGACTTTTCTTTTTCATTCTTAGTATTGCTCTGCGCAGAGCAATAGACTGAAAATAAAGAAAGTATTAATAGTAAAACTAAATTTTTCATCTCATAAAGTTACAAAAAAAAGACACTCAATCTGAGTGCCTTGTATTTTTATGGTTCTTTCTGGAGAACTACAAATGCCGGGAAGTGGTCGCTGTAACCGCCGGTAAACTGGTCGCCGTTCCATGATCGGAAAGGGTAGCCTTTGTAATTCCCTTCTTTATTCACTAAGTAAGGCGGAGCAAAAATTTCAGCCTTATAAACCGAATAATCTTTTGTTACCTGATCTGAAACTAAATTTTTAGAAACAATAATCTGGTCAAATAAGTTTGGTGCATCCTGATACGCTAATGAAGCAACTCCTTTTTTGTACAAAGGGTACATTAAGTTAAGATAAGGATTGGCATCACTTAAATCTTTCGGGCTTGGCTGTGCTTTCAGGTGATTTTTTAAACTTGCACTTACAGGATCATCATTAAAATCTCCCATTGCAAATAATTTTGTTGAAGGATCTGCTGCTCTTACACTGTCCATTTGTTGTTTCAGTAAAGCTGCTGCTGCATTTCTCTTAGGAAGAGAAACGGCTTCCCCCCCTCTTCTTGAAGGCCAGTGATTCATAAAGAATGCTACCTTTTCATTATCAAGGAAACCTGTAACCACCAAGATATCTCTGGTATATTCTCTTTTTCCTTCGTCACCGAAAACTTTCAGTTCTTTTTTCAGAGAATTGGTAGGGGTAAATCTTCTTTTCTGATAAATCAAAGCCACATCAATTCCTCTGTAATCATAAGAATTGTAATGAATAATTCCGTAATCATATTTTTTCAGTGCCGGTTCATTAATAAGATCCTGAATAACCTGTCTGTTTTCCACCTCAATTAAACCTACGACTGCAGGAGCCGTTTTAGTGTATTGCGCTCCCATTTCAGAAATTACTTTGGCTTCGTTGGCAAGTTTCGCCTTATACACTTTCGTATTGTAGTTTTTAGCACTTTTTGGAGTAAATTCTTCCGAGCCGCCTTGAAATCTTACTACTTTCTTACCAATTAAAGCGCCATCGCTCCATGGTCCGTCGTATTTTTCAGCTTCTAAAAACTTAACGGAATCCAAAGGGATACTTCTGTGGAAAGCCGGATTTTTAATATCTTTAGTTCCGTCAATATAATCTGCTGACTGAATGGTGTCCCAAAGGTTTTCCACATTCAAAAAACCTACAGTAGCCACCTTTCTCAGTTTTCCCTGCTGTTGTGAAAATGCCATTATCGAAAAAATGATGGCAAAAAAACTCAAAAATTTCTTCATTCTCTTAGAGTTATTATTAATATTATTTAATCTGCAAATTTACTTTTTTTTAACTTCCCGCTATTTTAAATATTTGTAAATTTAAAATGTGGTATTTACGTTTTTATTTATAATGATTCTTAAAAGCTTGCAATGTTAAGAAAAAATAACGTAAAAAAAGTTGTAAATTCTAAATTTTGACTAAATTTGCGTCCCCAACTTTTAAACTGTTGAGAATTAACAAGAAAAGTATTTAAAAAAATAAATATACTCATGATTAAAAAACTATCATTAGTCTCTTTATTTACTTTACTTCCAGCATCATACTATTTTGCACAGACTACGGTTTCTGCTTATTTAAAAGATGCTGAAGGAAAGCCCGTTGAAAGGGCAGAAGTAGATCTTAAAGGGAATGACAATGATGTAACGGCTGACAAAATCGGATACTTCCAGTTTGTAGACCTGAAGCCGGGGCATTACCAAATTGTGATTACAAAACCGAATTACGAAACCAAAGTAATGGAGTTTGATGTAATGGACAGTGAGAAGAAAAAGGATTTAGGGACAATCACCCTATATTCTGCACTTACAAGCGCGGATCAAGGTTTAGCAATCATTGACAATAGTGGAAGTGATGATGAAGACGGAAGTAGCGGACAAGCTTCTACGGTTGGTTTATTACAATCTTCTCAGGATGTATTTAACAGAATTGCCAGTTTTGATTTGGGAGCATATTGGTTCAGACCAAGAGGTATTGACGGAAGAACTTCCGAAAATATGATGAATGGAGTTTCCATGGTAAAATCTGATAACGGAAATGTAGACTTTTCTAATTGGGGAGGTCTTAATGAAATCGTTAGATATCCTGAAATTTTCTCTAACCACTCACCTTCAGAATATGCATTTGGTGGAGCAAGCGGAATTATTTATAAAAATACTAAAGCGAGTGAGTACAGAAAAGGATTTCAGGCAACTTATTCCATTACCAACAGAAATTATCGTCAGAGAGTTTCTTTGAGATACACTTCCGGAATGAGTAAAAAAGGTTGGGCATTTACTGTAATGGGGGCCAAAAGATGGGCTGAAGAAGGTATTCAGGAAGGAACGTTTTATGATGCTTACGGAACTTATTTAGGTATTGAGAAGAGAATTAACGATAATCATACGATTACATTTAATGCTTTTGCTTCTCCTTACAGAAGGTCTACAGCAAGTCCGAGTACTCAGGAAGTTTTTGATTACAGAGGAGTCCATTATAATTCATATTGGGGATGGCAAGATGGCGAAAAAAGAAGTGAAAGAGTTAGAAAAGGTTTTCAGCCAATCTTCCAGATTCAGGATTTTTTAAAAATCAACAAAAAATCTAATTTGTGGACGAGTGTTTCTTACCAGTTTGGAAAAGATAAAGGGTCAAGACTAGACTGGCAGAATGCACAAAATCCTTCTCCAACGTATTATAAAAAATTACCGAGTTATTACTTAAACAGTATTATTTACAGCCAATACCATAATAATACTCCCGCTGCTAATTATGATTTGCTATTGCAAGGATATCAGGCTGCGAATGAAAACTGGATCAATAATAATCAAGATGTAACTCAGATTAACTGGAGTTCTTTATATGCCGCCAATCTTGCAAATGATGTTGTAGATCAGGCTGAGATGTCTACACGATTTGGACTTACAGGGAAAAGAGCTAAGTATTTTTTAGTAAATGATGTAAGTGACGATAAGATTTTCAATGCTGCTACACATTATACCTATAACTTTAATGATAAAACAAGATTTTTGTTAAATGTTTCTTATCAAAACTTTAAGTCAGAATATTATAGAGAGGTTAATGATTTGTTAGGGGCAGATTATGCATTAAATGTCGATCCGTATGCAGATTCTAACAAAGCAGGTTCTTCAGGTCTGTTTGATATGAATGATACACAATTGGCAAAACATGTTGGCGATAAGATCAATTATGATTATATTCTTAGAAGACAAGAAGTAAAAGTAAATCCGGGACTCAAATTATCTACAGGACAGTTTGATGTATTTGTTAGTGGTCTTTTCGGATATTCAACATCAAATAGAGAGGGTCTTTTTAAAAATTATCTTTATCAAAACAATTCTTTTGGAGAAAGTAAAGATTATAATTATTGGAATTATGGTTTAAAAGGACAAATTATTTATAGACTCAACGGTAGAAATTTCTTTGTGTATAATGGTGCTTATTTCTCACAAGCTCCATTTCTGGAAGATATTTTCATTAATCCTAGAGCGAATAATTATACAGTTCCAAATATTAAGAATGCAGTAATTAGTGCTAATGATTTAAGCTATGTTATTTCTACGCCTTTCTTAAAATTAAGAGCAACGGGTTATATTGTTAATACACAAAATGATACCAATGTTCAGAGATTTTTTGCAGACGGTTTAGTTCTTAATGTGTCCGAAGCAGATACAGGATCTGAAGATAAAACAGCCAGTGCGTTTGTAACACAGACTATGTCTAATGTAAACAAAAGAAACATGGGTGCTGAACTTGGTGTAGATGTAAAAGTACTTCCGACTCTTTCATTACAGGGAGTTGCAAGTTGGGGAGAGTATAAATATACCAACAATCCTAATGTTTACATATCTTCTGATGTAATGGCTGCACCTTATTCTAATTTAGGAACAGCATATATAAAAGATTTTAAAGTCGGGGGAACAGCTCAGAAAGCATTTTCTGCAGGATTCAGATACAATTCTCCTAAGTATTGGTGGTTTGGAGCGAGCTGGAATTATCTTGATGACAACAATCTTGATCCATCTGCAATTCTTAGAACGAACGATTTTATTCAAAACAATAACAGCAGTACTCCTTTTGTGAATCTTGATGATCCGAAAATTGAGCGTTATATGCAACAGGTAAAACTTCCTTCATCATTCTTCGTGAATGCTAATGTTGGAAAATCATGGATTATCGGTAAGTATTATGTATTGATTTCTGGTTCAGTAAATAATATTCTTGATAACAGAAAATATATTACAGGAGGTTTCGAGCAAATAAGAAGTGCAAATGGTAATGTTGATTTCGAAAACGATTATAACAGCAGATATCCAAACTTTGCACCTAAATACTGGTATACACAAGGACGTTCTTACTTTGTAAACTTGCAAGTAAGATTCTAATAAATTTAACCTTAGAAATATAAAAAAATGAATATAAAAAACTTCTTAAAAATTAGCTTAGGTGTAGCTGTATTAGGAGCTACTCAGCTTTCTTGCATCCATGATGATAAGTGGGATGCACCAGAAATTACATGTAACAATAAATTTGCTGCACCTACCATCACGATGGCAGATTTTGTTGCATTATCACCATCTTCAGGAGTATATACTGTTCCTGCGCAGGATGCAACTCATCCAGAGGTAATTTTTGATGGATATGTTGTTTCATCTGATGCAAACGGAAACTTCTATAAAACTCTTGTTTTTCAGGACAAACCTCAAAATCCTACGGTAGGTTTGGTAGTAGGGATCAATAAGTCTCTAAACTATGCAGATTTCCCTGTAGGAGCGCACATCAGAATCAGAGCAAACGGTATGGTTATCGGAAAATCTGCGGGGGTTATTACTTTAGGAGTTAAAGATCCAGATTTTGCTATCGGAAGAATTCCGGAGTCTATTATCAGCAGATATATTGCAGGTGTTTGTAACGGAACAGGGTTAGATATTGCTACGATCACTCCTCGTGAACTTACTCTTGCAGATATTAAAAATGATAAATATATCAATACGCTTGCTAAAGTAAAGAATGTTCAGTTTGTTGATGCTGAAGTTGGTTTAAATTTAATGAATACCGATGCGTCGGGTACCGCAGTAGATACAGACAGACATATCATTGATATTTATGGAACTCAGGCAACCGTTAGAACTGACGGATTCTTTAAACCAACTTATGCAATTCCCAATACAAGTGGAGATATTACATTTGTAGTAAGTAAATATAATAGCTCATTCCAAAATGTGATAAGAGGAATTAGTGATATTGAATTTAAAAATCCTAGATTAACGGCTGCAACATTAGTGCTGAACGAACCTTTTGCAAACTTGACAGCTAATGCATGGACAGCCTTCAATGTTTCAGGTACGCAGGTTTGGGGAACTACAAACTTTGGTAACCCTGCACCTTCTGCTTACGTTAGCGGATTAGGAGGCGTTAATGAAGACTGGTTGATTTCAAAATCTCTTTCTTTATCCGGCGCTACAGCAGCTAAGCTTTACTTTGAAACGGACGTAAGATTTCCTGGAAATCCTTTACAGGTTTTAATTACTACAGATACTTACGCGGGAGGTAATCCTAATACATTAAACTGGACACCTCTTAATGCTGTTATAGATACAGATATCGCTTCATTTGGAGGTTTTGTAGGTTCCGGATTGGTTGATCTTACGCCTTACTTAAACCAAAATATCAGAATTGCATTTAAGTATACAAACCCATCAACAACAGTTGCAAGTGCTGTGGAAATTGATAATGTAAAAGTTTTCAAAACACCTTAAGATTATTGTAATTATAAATAATATAAAAGCCGGAAGTTTTCTTTCGGCTTTTGTATTTTCTTAGGTCTTAGAGAGAAGATTCGGCTCAAACAAAAAACCACCGCTTTTGCGATGGTTTCGTTGTTCATTTCATTGTCTTTAAAAAGATACTTCGTTTACCTCTTTTCCGCGCTGGAAATTCATTGTTTTCTGGCTTCCTTTATAAGCAATATTCACAAGGTTAATCTGCTTAGGAAAGGCACTTAAAAGGATCGTATTTTTTATTCTTAAGGTACTGATGTCGGAAACGCCTCCCGTCTCAAAATATACCCATACAGTTTCTCCGCTGACCTGACTTCCCGTAAATGTTATTGTTTTCGGTGAGCCATTGACGTACACATCAAAATTATTGTTTACATACTTTTTAACCTCTGCTTCAAATCCTGCCGTATTCGGGTTGATCTTTATCGCATCAGAAATATGATTTGTATTCATTTTTGTGGTGAACTTCAATGTTTTGCTTCCATCAATATAATCCACTTTAGTCATTGAAGAGAAAAAGTCTACATACGTGAAACTCATTAACACAAAAAATGTTAAAATTCCTAATATATATAAAATTTTTTTCATCTTAGATAATAGATTTACAATCATGATTGTTAGTTTTAAGTCACAAATAATGTGCCAATTAAAAGTTCACGTTTACGGAATATTTATCATAAAAAGCTTTGATGTGCGCTACCGCTTCATCAGCACTGTCTACCACACGGTAAAGCTCAAGATCTTCTTCGTGGATCATCTTTTCTTTCAGCAAAGTGGTTTTAAACCAATCCAGTAATCCGCTCCAGAATTCCGAACCGACCAGAACAATAGGGAATCTTCCTATTTTGTTGGTTTGAATCAGCGTTAAAGCCTCCGTAAGCTCATCCAGTGTTCCAAATCCTCCCGGCATTACAATAAACCCCTGAGAATATTTCACAAACATTACTTTTCTTACAAAAAAGTAATCGAAATTCATCGAATATGATTTATTGATGTAAGGATTAAAATGCTGTTCAAAGGGCAGATCGATATTCAGACCAATTGATTTCCCCTGAGTGTTGAAAGCACCTTTATTTCCGGCTTCCATAATTCCGGGACCACCTCCGGTAATAATTCCGAAGCCTAATTTTGTAATTTTCTCAGCAATTTCCACCGCCATTTTGTAGTATTTGCTTTGTGGCTTCAGTCTTGCAGATCCGAAAATAGAAACACACGGACCAATTTTAGCCAATTTTTCATAGCCATCCACAAATTCCGCCATTACTTTAAAAACCATCCAACTGTCTTTCGTGATGGTTTCGTCCCAGGTTTTTTGTCTGAGGCTGTTTTGTAATTTCGTTTCGTTACTGTCAAATTCAGGATTTACCAGACTTTCATCCCTCGTTCCTTCAATTCCCATTGTACAATTATTTAAAATGTTTTTCGGCTTCCGTTACAGATTCCGGTCTTCCGACATCGATCAGAATACTGTCGTGAAGGAAACCATGGATATGCTCGGTATGCATAAGATCCAGATATTCTTCCATAACAGAAAATTTGCCTGTTCTTTTTATTTTTTCAAAGATAAGCGGATTGATGCAATGCACCCCACTGAAAGCCAGAGCTTTGAATCCTTTGTTGAATTCTGCCAGTCTCTGCTCTCCGGACTGTACATTCAGCCATCCTCTTAATACCATATCATCGTTAAAAAGCAGTTTTCTTGAGCTTTCTCTGTCCGATACAGCTAAAGTAGCAAAATCTTTTATCTTTTTATGATATTCTACAAATTCTGTAATATTAATGTTGGTAAGAATATCGGCATTCATGATCAGGAAATCTTCTCCATGATCGAGAAATTTTCTAGCAAAAACCAAGCCGCCTCCGGTTTCCAGAAGCTCTTCGCTCTCGTCTGAGATTTCTATTTTACATCCGAAATTATCGTTCTGCTTTAAAAAATCAACTATTTGATTTCCAAAATGATGAATGTTTATGACAAAATCGTTTATTCCGAAATTTTTTAAATATTTAATATTTCTTTCCAGAAGCGGAACTTCATTCACCTTTGCCAAAGCTTTCGGATGATGGTCGGTGAATGGTTTCAGTCGGGTTCCTTTTCCGGCTGCGAAAATAAGTGCCTTCATTTTTTATGGGTAATGAGTAATGGGTAATGAGTAATAGATGAAATACATTTTAAAATGAACAATAAGGTTAAAAATATTACTTATTGCATATTATTCATTACTTATGATTAAGTTGATGCTGTTCGTCATGATGAAGGCTGATTTCAACTTTTTCACCATATTTTTCTTCAATAAAATGAGCGATTTTTATCGCAGAATAAACCGATCTGTGCTGTCCTCCTGTACAGCCGAAGTTGATCTGAAGGTTTTCAAATCCCCTTTCCAGATAATTATCTATATTAATGGAAACAAGATTCTTGATTAATTCCAGAAATTTAGGCATTTCGGTTTTGGTTTCCAGATATTCCTGAACACCGATGTCGTTTCCGGTCTGGGTTTTATATTCTTCCACTCTTCCCGGATTTAAAATTCCGCGGCAGTCAAACGTAAAACCTCCTCCGTTTCCTGTTTCATCTTTCGGAATTCCTCCTTTTTTGTACGAAAAACTGTGTATATCGATGTGTAGCATTTTTTTAATTTTATAATTATTTATTTATTCTTAAACCGTTAAGATTTATATTTAAGAAGTTAAGTTTATTTAAGATTTTTGATAAATCAAAATTTAGTTTGGAAGCTCTTTAAAATACTCATTAATAAAAGGTTTTAAAGATTTGGTTATGTTATCGGTGAAGAAATTGATTAACAGACCTTGAGGCTTTTTCAAAACTTTCATGTAAGTTAATAATTGAGCTTCATGGATAGGCAAAATTTCTTCGATTGCTTTTAATTCTACTATAACAGCATCATTTACAAGCAAATCAACAACCAGTTTCGTTTTGATATCAACTCCTTCATAATTAATGGTTGTAAAAAGTTGTTGTTTTACATCATATCCATTGTTAATGAGTTCAATTTTTAAACATTCTTCATAAATGCTTTCAAGCAAACCGGGTCCAAGTGTTTTGTGAACTTTTATTGCAAAACCGGTAATTTCATAAGATAATTGTGTAATTTCTTTTTTCGTCATAACACTTAACTATGCTTAACTTCTTAAATATAAATCTTAATGGTTTAATATTTCTTCAATTTTCAATTTTATTTTATCCGAACTCAATTGTTTAATCACTTTTTCCAGTTCGGGATAATCTTTCATATTTTCCCAGTTTTGCGCAAACGCTGTAATGTTTTCTATTCCTTTTTCTATGCTTGAAATAAAATGCGGTTTTCTCTGAATTAATCCCCGGAAACCGTAAGCTCCCAAAACCTGAAGAAACCTCATCAGTTGAATTGGTTTTACCGAAAAATTTAGTTTGTCTTTAATTTCCTGACTTTCAAACTGATTTATATATAAATTCAACATCTCATTTTTGAAATCTTCCGGAAAGTTTGCTTTTGCCTGAAACAGAAAAGAAATGACATCATACATCAACGGACCTTTCATTGCCGATTGATAGTCGATAAACGAGACTTCTTTCTGATCATTCACCATGATGTTTCTTGCCTGAAAATCGCGGATCATCAATCCTTTGGGTTCCAGATTTTCAATCAGGGCAACAATTTTTTTAAATTCTTTCAGAAGGGTAGATTTGTGATATTCCAGTTCCAAAACATCCGCCACGAAATTTTTAAAATAATACAGATCGTGCATTACCGGAAGTTCATCATAGCTCTCATATTCGAAAGTTTTTGTGAAATCTATTTTATTCTGCGTTGAAATCTGTAACTGATACAGTTTTTGCAGGGTTTGTTTTACCAAAGATTTTACATGTTCAGACAAACCTTCCTTTGAGATGATTTCAGAAAGGGTATTGTCTCCTAAAAACTCCTGAATATACATTTTACGGTCATCCGAAACGGCAAAAATTTTAGGCGTATTAAGCTTTAAATCTGAAAATAGGTCTGAGTAATACAAAAAACTTTCATTTTCCGCTATATTTTCATTGTAGGTAATGATAAACTTTTTATCAGTTTTCGCAATAAAATTTACTCTCGCGGAACCACTTTGAGCTAAAGTGATCAACTCAGAAGGTTGTTTTCCAGTATAATTTTCAAAAAAATTTTGGGCGTATTCGGAAATCATAGATGTCACAAATATAATAATTTACAGGCTAATTTCTATATTTGCATTATGCTAAAGGATTTTAAACCTGTTTTGGGCATTCTGCTGCGCTTCATCATCATTTATCTGGTGCTGCTTTTTGCGTATCAGTTTTTTCTGAACAGTTTTCAGAAAGAAGGTCTTGATCCCTTTTCGAGAATGATTGCAGAGCAGGTGAGGGATATCCAGAACTTTATGGGTTTTTCAATACAACTGTATGATGATGTTAAAGGCGAACAGGTGTATTTTTATGTCCGGAACGAATATCCTACAAGAATGGTGGAAGGCTGCAATGCCGTTTCTGTGATGATTCTTTTTGTGGCATTTGTTTTTGCCTTTTACAAAGGAAAAAAGACCTTTGTTTTTGTAATTCTAGGACTGGTTTTGCTTTATATCATTAATGTTTTAAGAATTGCAGGGTTGAATATTGTGATTTTGAATCACAAAGAATACGGCAAAATAGCACATGATTATATTTTTCCGGCGGTTATTTACGGAACGGTAGTGTTACTATGGCTGGTCTGGATAAAATTTTTTGCTTTAAAACATGAAAAATCTTAACTGGGTTTTAGTCATATTGGGGATTTTAGGTCTTGTAAGTGTAAGAATACTTGAAGACATGATTTTCTATGATCCATTTCTCAACTATTTCCATGAAGCCAATAAGAATATTCCTTTTCCCTCTTTTGAATGGGGAAAATTAATTCCCGGATATCTTTTCCGGTTTATTCTGAATCTGTTATTTTCATGCGTTGTTATTCACTTTTGGTTTAAAAACAGGCAATGGACAATTCAGGGTGCTATTTTAATTACGATTATTTTTGCGATCACTTTTCCGATTTATTTGTACTGTATTTATGACAGATTTGAAATCGGGTATCTTTTTTCTTTTTATATGAGAAGGTTTGTCATTCAGCCTTTGATTTTACTTCTTATTATTCCGATGTTTTATTACAGGAAGCAAATAAACAAGTGAAAAATATCTTAAAAAAAAGCATAAGATGTATTTTTATATACATAAGACCTATTTTTACATGCTTTATATAATTCAATATATGCTTTTTACATAAAATTATGTGTTTTAATTTTTGAAAAATATTCTTTAAACATAAATTTATATATTTAATACGTATAATTATTTATTTTACACTTAAAATAGTAGGTTATGAGTTCCAGAAAATATCAAAAAAAAGGAGACTTTCCGCATCCCCATCTTGGGGAGCTTGTAAGAAAAATTATTGATGATAAAAAACTTACACAGGCGGAAGTAGCAAGAAGAATGCAGATTTCTCCAACATCATTAGCTAATTACTTCAATCAATCGTCGCTGCAATTCGGGATTGTCTGGAATATTGGCTTAGCAATAGGCTACGATTTTCTCACTGAGCTTACAAATTATTATCCGTCTACTTTAGCTTTAAACGAGGATGCTAAGATTGTAAAGGAGCTTACAGAGAAAACCCAAAGAATAGCAGATATGGAAAAAGAAATTGAAATCTACAAAGCAGCTTTAGGAATAAAAAGATAATTTTTTTGCTTTGAAAATTGGTTTTGCTTTTAAAAATTTCATTTAAAAGTGACTTATTTGTAATGTTTTAAATGTGAGCCTGTTATTTTGATTAAATGTTGGAAAAGTACAGCAATATTTGCTGTGTTTTTTTTACATAAGTTCTCATTTTTACTTCATAGGTTTGTGATGTTAACAAAAAATAGTATAATTATGAAAAAAATTAAATTTGGATTTTTCTTATTAGTTTTAACATTGGTTATTTTCGCTTGTAATAGAAATAATGATGAGACTACCGGAGAAAAAGAAGCGACAAAAGTATCCAAACTCAAAACGGCACAAACAAATAGATTAGGAGAAAATGTAAAAGTAGAATCTATATCAGAAAATTTGTTTATGTATGGTGCTAAATCCTATACCGTAAGTAATGACAAAATTACTTTTGAAACTTACAGAGATTTTAATGTAGATGATAAAGTAGGTAATCTTTCTACGTATGATTTTAAGATTGAGGAAAATAAAGTTAGTTTAGGTACGAAATACATAACCTTAGATGATAAAAATGTAGTACTAAAGACTGAAAATAATTTATTTGTAATTGATGAAAATTTGAATTTTTCTTCTCTAGATTTGGAGTCTAGGTTATTATTGATTATATTCACAGAACTTAATTCTTCTGAAAAAGGTAAGGATAGTTATAATAACCATGTAAATCGAATTTATACAGGCGGTGGGGGATGCTCTTGGATTAACACATACTATGTAACAGGATGGGGATATACACCTGGAGCTGCGAGTGCAGATTATAATTGGAATTTATCACATGGAGCATTACCTGGAGGAAAATCCTGCACTGCTTTAGGAGGAGCACATATGGTAGAAAATGAAATTGAGTTATTTATTGTAACGGTACATTGGTTTCAACAAAATCGAGCTTTCTGTTGTTTATAGTACTTGAATAATATAAATTTAAAATATTAATCACCATGAATATGTATTTGGGTCCATTTAAATTATCTTACGTATTATTTACGTTATTTGCTCTTTATTTAGCATCTTTATATTTAATAATTAAAAAAAAGATGGGTATAGAAGCTATTCTTATTATGGTTTTATTCCCTTTTGTAGGTTCAATAGGTATTATATTGTATAATTTTTTACAATATAAAAAACTTAATAAGGGCTAAGTATAACATTTTTATAAATAAAACCTTGCAATTCATATTGCAAGGTTTTTTATTTGACGTAATGTGATTCAAAAATTGTTGGTGTTTTCAAATTAATAACATTTAAATAAAAATTATTCTTTATTAAGATATTTATCCAATTCCTCCTTAACTTTTGAAAGAGAGTTTTCATCGGTGATTATCATGTTTATAATAACCTTCCCTTTTTGTACACCAACTCCACCTGCTCCTGTTTTATCCTTATTTTCAATATTGTTTGTTACCTGTATTTTTTGATCATTTTCAAAAAGCTCTTTTAATTCAACCTCAAAAATTTCTGCTAATTTCGGGATGTATTGAGACTTTACATCAAACATTTCACTTTCCCAATTGGCATAGGTTACCCTGTCGATATTTAGCTTATCTGCAATATCCTGTTGAGAAAATTTTGTTTTGCTTCTTAGTCTTTTAAGATTTGTTCCTACTCCCATATTATTATTTTTAACAAATGTAATAATTTTTTTATTCCGCTGTATGCTTATCCACAGAAGTCACATTTTCCGGAGTCCAAACCACTCTTTTTACAAAATCTTTTTCGCGCACAGGGCAATTTGATATTTGACAAACGGAACAGGAAATTGGCTTACAGTCATCCATATGAAAATTAAATTCCACCGTTCTTTTTGTGTTTTTTGCCAAAAGGATGATCATTTTTTCCATTTCATTGTGTGCATCACGAAGGCTGTAATACCAAGGCAAAGTAATATGTGCATCAATATGAAGATGTGCTCCGAATTGCTGGATTTTCATGTTGTGAACATCAATCCATTCCGTTTTTCGGTTTTCTTCTAAAACCTGTATGATTTGTTCCAGAAGATCGGGATCCTGCTCGTCCATAATTCCACTTAAGGATTTGCGGACTATTTTGTATCCCACTACAATAATATATATACCGAAACCTAAGGCAACAACGGAATCCAGCCAATAAATTCTGGTAAAGTATACTACAATTAAACTCACGACAACGCCAAGTGTTGTTAAGGTGTCGGATTGCAGGTGTTTTCCGGATGAAATAAGAACGATAGAATTTTCGGCTTTCCCTTTTTGAATGGAAATATAGCCTAATAAATAGTTAATAGCAGCAGTGGCGGCAATGATCCAGATTCCGAAATCTATTTTGCTTAAAACTTTTCCGACAATTAAGCTGTTAATGCCTTCGTAGATAATCATAACTCCTGCAATGGCAATTAAGGCACCTTCGATTCCGGAAGTTACGAATTCTACTTTTCCGTGTCCGTATGGATGATCGTCGTCTCTTGGTTTTGCCGCGAGATACAGTGAATAAAGCCCCATAAAGGCACTGATTACATTTACAATACTTTCCATGGCATCAGAAAAAACAGCGTCGGAATTGGTAAGTTTCCAGGCGATAATTTTTCCGATAAAGAGAATAACTCCGAAAGCGGCTATAAGTTTCTGAAAGGCTAATTTATCTTTACTTTTATTCTTCTGAACGTTCATAGGTTTGATAAAAAAAAGAATCTCAATTCTGAGACTCTTTTTATGTTTGTTAGTTTATACTAAGTTATTTTCTACAAGGTATTCTGCAATCTGTACCGCGTTCGTTGCGGCTCCTTTTCGCAGATTGTCTGCCACGATCCAGAGATTCAGTGTTTTGGGCTGCGAAAGGTCTCTTCTTATCCTTCCTACGAAGACTTCGTCTTTTCCTTCCGAGTACAGCGGCATCGGATATTCGTTGTTTTTCACGTTATCTACCACCACAACTCCGGGAGTTTCAGATAAGATTTTTCTTACTTCGTCAAGATCAAATTCATTTTCAAATTCAATATTTACACTTTCAGAATGCCCTCCCTGAACCGGAACTCTTACTGCGGTTGCGGTTAAATTAAAGGTATCGTCCCCTAAAATTTTCTTAGGCTCTTTCATTAATTTAATCTCTTCTTTCGTGTAATCGTCGTCTGCAAAAACATCACAATGCGGCAATGCATTTTTGAAGATCTGATAAGGATATACTTTTGCAATAGAATCGTCTCCGCTGATTTCTCCGTTCAACTGATCTACAGCAGCTTTACCGGTTCCTGTTACGGATTGGTAGGTGGAAACAATTACTCTTTTTAAATCGTATTTTTTGTTCAGAGGTCCTAAAACCATTACTAACTGAATGGTAGAACAGTTCGGATTTGCAATAATTTTGTCTTCTTTCGTCAATACATCTGCATTGATTTCCGGAACCACCAGTTTTTTATCAGGATCCATTCTCCATGCTGAAGAATTGTCGATTACTGTTGTCCCTGCTTCTGCAAAAAGAGGAGCGAATTCCAGGGAAGTTCCGCCACCGGCAGAAAAAATAGCAATATCCGGTTTGGCAGCTATAGCGTCTTTCATGCTTACAATCGTAAATTCTTCCTGTTTATACTTCACCTTATTACCTACAGATTTTTCGGATGCTACCGGAATTAGTTCGGTGATAGGGAAGTTTCTCTCTTCGAGAACTTTAAGCATAACTTGTCCAACCATTCCTGTTGAACCTACTACAGCTACTTTCATTGATTTAATTAAAAATTATTTTGTTAATATATTATTCCCCGAAGACTCTCGCCCACGGGAACGCGAATGCAAATAAACCTACGGCAATTAATCCCATAATTACGACTCCTAAAGAAATCGTAGGATTGGTTTTTACTTTTTTGTTAACGATCGTCATTAAAACAGCGGCGATCAGCATAGAAAACGGATGTTCTACATATTGAAATCTTAATGCTGAGTTTTTCATCACTTCACCCATATTTAAACCATTAGAGAAATTGATAATCAGCATTACCAATCCCAATAAGAATTGAACATGGAAAAAGATCATCGTCAAAAGAGTGGTCTTCTTAAGGAAGTTATTTACTTTTCCACTGAATCCGAACATGGTTGCTAAAAGTGCAATAACAAACAGCGTCACCAAAAGAATTTCCAGATATCCGAATCCTTTGTGAGCATTAAGTAAAATGTTGTAAAAGTCCATATTTATTTTTTTCTGTTTTTCAGACACAAATATAGCAAAAATCCCGGCGAAAAGCCGGGATTGATATTTATAAAATCTAATTCATGTATTTATTAGAAGTTGAAAGACAGGGTTGCAGACCATGTTCTTCCGTATCCGAAATAAACCTGGTTTTGTTGGCTTACTCCATTCCATGTTCCTGCTGCCTGGTACGTCTGATAGTTAGACGTTAATGTTGCAATCTGAGCAGTGGTTAATGGTGTTGACTGTAGAGGTTTATTTACTGCAATATACTGATCTAGAGTTAATCCAGTTTTGGTGTTTGTATTAGATTCAGCAATGTAAGTCTTATCCAGCAAGTTATAAACATTACCTCTAATCGTAAAGAATTGTTTAGGATTATTTAATTTGATTTTAAAAGATATTCCTAAATCAACTAAACCATAAGAAGGTAATTCTAAAGCACCTTGGTTTCCTGCATCCGGATTGGAGAAGTTAAGAAGGTTTAAGTTAGCATATAAATTTTTAATTCCTCTATATGTTCCGTCGAATGAGAACCAGTCTGTTGGCTTGAATGTAAATCCAACTGCTGCTGAAGTTTGTGCTGCTCCACCAACTTTTACTTTATCTATATAAAGTGTCTGAGTATCTGCGCTGATCAGTTCATTCGTTTCGCTAAAGATATTTCCTTGTGCATTTCCTTTATAGTACCAGTCTCCCACAGAAAGCATACCGAATAGACTTAGCATTTTGTGAACATTAGCATTTGCTTCAATTTCAAATCCTTGGTGAATTTCTGTAATTCCCTGAAGGTTTGAATAAGCAGTTGTAGTGCTTACAGGAAGCCCTGTTGTAGGATCTGTGTAATTAAATGAAAGATTACCTCTTCTCAAGAATCTGTCTCTCCATTCAGTTCTGTAAAGGTTCACATTGGCTGTGAAGATACCGGAACGGAATCCATATCCTGCTTCAACACCGAAGATTTTTTCATTCGTTAAGTTAGGATTTAAGTAGTTTTTGTTATTTGGATAAACAGCGTTTAGGAAAGGTTGCTTAGAATAATATCCGATATTTACAAAAACGTTGTGCTGATCATTAATGTTGTAGTTAGCACCTGCTTTTACATTATATCCTACAATATCTTTAAAGCCTGTTTTCTCATACAATAATGGATTAGTAGCGGTTGGTTGAGCAACTACGGTAGATGTTGCTGAATTTCTAAAACCTGCTTGCTGACCATTTAAAAGAGTAACTCCATCGATGATAAAGTGATCTATTCTCTGGAATGACTGGTTAGATAATGCTCCTGAAACAAATGCAGATAATTTATCACTAGAATATTCTAACTGACCAAATCCTCCATACCATAGAACTTCACCATCATTGTTATATCCTACCATATCATCCATGCTGTTTCTTTTTCCTCCGAACGGATTGAAAGTAGGTTCAGCTTTAAATGTATTGGAAACTACTCTTGGAGTTACAGTATATAGATTTCCTGGAGCAGTGTAAAAGTTTTTATTCGTATTATCTTTGTATCCTGCTGCCCCATAAAGATCAGAAAGTACCTGATAATGATATCCGTAATAGTATCTATCGTCTGTACCGATTGTGAAGTTTAAGTTATCATTAATTTTGTGATTAAAACTAATAATTGCTCCAAACCAGTTATGAGAGTTGATAGATGATCTTCTTACTAAAGTGCTACCTGCTGCTGCAGTGTTTAGATTAACATTTGCGTTTGTAGCAAAAATTCTGTCATACGCAATTTGTCCGTTTGCATCAACAAAAGAATTTACTCCTCCTGTTGCAGTACCTACACCTGTTGAGATTCTACCTAAATCTCCAGTTCCGCCACCTCTACCGAAAGAAGCATAGAATACTGAATTTAATTTAGATTTTGAACTGATATTCCAATCCCAGTTTAATGACATTACTGGTTTGTGATAGTAGTTTACTCTGTTTGATAAAACTTCACCGTTTCTCCATCCCCAGTCTGCGTTATATCTTCTGTTAGGAGTTCCGTCATTATCAGAATTATATTTAATGTAATTTTGAATAGTAGAATAGGTTGTTCTCTGATTGTGCCATTGAGGAGCTCCCGTAATGGTAAACTGGAAATCATGTTTTTTATTTGGCTGATATCCTAAGGCAAAATAATAGTTGTATCCTTCAAATTCTGTTCCGTCTGCATACATCGATCCTGCAGTTCTGCTCATTAAGAAAGAAGAAGACCATCCTTTCGCAGATTTACCTGTATTATATGCAAATAAAGTTTTTAAATAATCATTATTACCAAGACCCAAAGAAACAGTTCCTCCCTGCTTTTTATCAGCAGCTCTTGTTAATACGTTAATTGTACCTCCAACAGAAGCAATGGCTAATTTTGAAGATCCAAGACCTCTTTGTACCTGCATTGCAGAAGTTACATCAGAAAGTCCAGACCAGTTAGACCAATAAACAGCTCCGTTTTCCATATCATTCACGGGAACACCATTTACCATTACAGCAATGTTTTCCTGTGCGAATCCTCTAATGTTAATTTTAGAGTCTCCAAAACCACCACCAGCTTTTGTAGCATATACAGATGGGGTTGTATTTAAGATTTCAGGGAATTCCTGATTTCCTAATCTTTCAACGATTTGCGCTTCTTTGATTGTTGAAACTGCTACAGGAGTTTTTCTATCTTTTGCGATATCAGCAACTCCAATTAACACTACCTCGTCAATGTCTTTAGACCTTGTATCTTTTACAGTGTCCTTAACCTGTTGAGCATAATAAACGCTAGCTGTGGATAATGTAATTATCGCAGTTAGCATTGATTTGTTGATTAATTTCATAATCGTTAGTAATAGTTAGATTTAATTTTCTGCAAAATTGAGGAAATTTATTTTAACTAATATTAACTGTATGTTAATTTTTAAAGGTTCTTAATAAGGTTTAAAATATTGATTTACAATGTATTGAATAATAATTGAGATTTCGCATGAAAAAAATCACATTATTGAATTTTTAACAAATCGGCATCATTTTTAATAAAAATTCAATGCTATTTCACGGCTTTGAGGCTTAAATCCATATTTTCTGCTGAGTGGGTAAGTGCCCCTGCAGAGATGTAGGTAACGCCTGTAGAAGCGATTTCTTTAAGCTGATCACGGGTAATTCCGCCTGAAGCTTCACTTTCACAGGAACCGTTAATTAGCTTTACTGCTTTCTTCATAGTTTTTACATCCATGTTGTCGAGCATGATTCTGTCTACCTTTGCATCAATTGCTTCCTGAACTTCTTCCAGATTTCTGGTTTCAACTTCTATTTTTAGTTTTTTCTTGTTCTTTTTGATGTAATCTTTTGCCATTTTTACGGCATTCGTGATGCTTCCGTTATAATCGATATGGTTGTCTTTCAGCATAATCATGTCATAAAGACCGTATCGGTGATTGGTTCCGCCACCAATTGCTACTGCCCATTTTTCGCATACTCTGAAATTTGGGGTTGTTTTTCTGGTATCCAGAAGTTTTGTTTTTGTGCCGATAAGTCTGGAATCCCAGTCATGCGTTAACGTTGCAATTCCGCTCATTCGCTGCATACAGTTTAATACCAGTCTTTCTGTTGAAAGGATTGATCTTGCGCTTCCGGTTACGATAAAAGCAATATCCCCAAATTTTACTGCATCTCCATCCTTTACAAAAGTTTCAACTTTTAAGTTTTTATCAAAAGTTTTAAAAATAATTTCAGCGAGTTCCACTCCGGCTAGAATGCAATCCTGTTTTACCAGTAGTTTTGCACTTTGCTCCAGATCTTTCGGAATGGTGGAAAGCGTAGAATGATCGCCATCCTGAATGTCTTCTTCAAGCGCGTTTTTAATAAACTGTTTTAAAACTTTATCGGTTACGTATGCCGGTCTTTTCATATTTTTTTAAGTTTAATAATATATGGATGAGGATTTCCCAAATAACAAATCATGAACTATAAATAATAGCAGAACTTCATTTTCTTCAGCATCTATTTTTTCGAAATCAATAAAATCTTTTATTTTCTCATTATTTTGATTAATTCCTTCATATTCTAATATTTGAATACTATTTCTTCCTTGAGATTTAATTTTATAGCTCCATCTAAAGTTTTCCCAATCATATTCTTGTGTAAAATAACGAATTTTATTTTTATGAAAATCTAAAATGGGATATTGAGGATTATTAATGTAATACAGTATTAATGAAAGATTGTTGTCTTTAATAAAATCATCAAGATTAATATTGATATTTTCTTTTTGGAGCCGCTTTCTTCCAAAACCTAACATATTACAAATGATATTTAATATATAAGGATATTTTGATTTAGAGGTAAAATATATTCTTAGTAAAACACAACCTATTTGTCCTAACAATAAACAGAAAAGTAATAATCCAAAAACCAAAACTGCGTTGAGTATTTGATTTTCAACCATTTTTCCATTATTTGTTATAAATAAAATAAGACCACCAAAAATTAATGAAATAACTATCCTTGAGTAAAATAAAATGTTCGTTACCGTAAGAATATTTAAATTGGAAATCCTCATTAAATTGGAAGAATTTTTAAACCAGATCTTTATTATAAAACGCACCCTTATTTTCCGTCATTTCCATAGACTGCGTAATGATGAGGTGGGCAACGGTTGTTAAGTTTCTAAGCTCCGATAACTGTGGCGAAAGGATAGAGTAGTGGTAAATTTCGTTCACTGCGGCAGCGATTTCCTGATGTTTTTGCAAAGCCATATTCAGACGGCGGTTGCTTCGTACAATTCCTACAAGATCGCTCATCATTTCCTGAAGTTGCTTTCTAAGATAGGAAACGATCACCATTTCGTCCATGATTTTCATTCCTTCTTCATCCCATTCCGGAACGGCTTTCAGATCGTCGAAGTTGAAATTATTTTCGTTTAAAAGTTCAACGGTTTTCATTGCAGCATTGTGTCCGAAAACCAATCCTTCCAATAATGAGTTGGAAGCCAGTCTGTTCGCTCCGTGAAGTCCGGAATTGGTACATTCTCCTACCGCAAAAAGATTTCGGATAGAGGACTGTCCGTCACGGTCAACTTCAATTCCCCCCATAAGATAATGACAAGCAGGAACTACAGGAATGAGTTGACTGAAAGGATCTATTCCTTCGTCTTTACATTTTTTATAAATATTTGGGAAATGTTCAAGGAATTTTTCATGATCCATTTCACGGCAATCCAACCCTACAAATTCGTCTCCGGTAATTTTCATTTCCGCATCGATAGCTCTTGCAACAATGTCTCTGGAAGCGAGTTCTTCACGCTCATCATATTTATGCATGAATTTTTCGCCTCTTTTGGTTCTTAATTTGGCTCCGTCTCCACGAACGGCTTCCGAAATTAAGAATAACATCCCATCCAACTTACTGTACAAAGCCGTTGGATGAAACTGATAATACTGCATATTGGAAACCTTCCCTTTTGCTCTTGCTACAAAAGCAATTCCGTCTCCTGTTGCGATCGTCGGATTAGTGGTGTTTTTGTAAACATGACCCGCTCCTCCGGTTGCAACCAATGTTATTTTTGAGGTAATTTTTTTAATGGTTTTGGATTTTTCATCCAGAATATAAGCTCCGTAGCAATGGATATCGCCTTCATTTAATTCTTTTCCCGGAACATGATGCTGCGTGATGATATCAATCACGTAATGATGATCGAGAATTTCAATATTCGGACTGCTTTTTGCGGTCTGTAAAAGTGCTCTTTCAATTTCAAAACCGGTAATGTCTTTGTGGTGTACAATTCTGTTTTCGGTATGTCCTCCCTCTCTTCCTAAAGCAAATTCGCCGTTTTTTTTGTCAAAATTTGCCCCCCATTCTACAATTTCGTTGAATCTTGCAGGCGCTTCCGTAACCACCATTTCTACGACATCGCGTTTGTTTTCGCCGTCTCCGGCACGCATCGTATCGGCAATATGTTTTTCGAAGTTATCATTTTTAGAATCTGTAACTACCGCAAGACCGCCTTGTGCATATTTGGTATTGCTTTCATCTTCGTCCGATTTTGTTACGATGATTATTTTGGCATCAGGAAGCTGCTCAGAAATTTTTATGGCATAGGAAAGTCCCGAAATTCCGGAACCGATTACTAGTACATCCGCTTTTATCATATCCTTGGTTTAAGACAATTGTCTAAATAGTTAAATAAATTTAAACAATTTTTCGTTTGGTTTTCTTACTTTTTTCATGTGCTGAAAATGATCTTCCTCCGAACGGTATCCCAAAGCGAGGGTTACACTTACTTTTTCGGTCTCAGGATTTATCTCCAGAATTTCTTCGATAATTTCCTGACGGAAGCCTTCCATCGGGCAGGTGTCTATGTTTTCTATCGCTGCTGCGTACATAAGATTCGCTAAAACAATGTAAGACTGTTTTTCTGCCCAGTTGAAAATTTCATCCTGTGTTTTTTGATTAATATGCTGGTTGATGCTGTGTTTAAAAAGATCCAGTTTTTCCAGCGGTGTTTCCCGCACTTTTGAAATGTGCCGGAAATATCCGTTGATGTAATTGTCGTCTACGATTTTTTTGGAAACAATAACAATTAAGTGAGAGCAGGTGGAAATCTGTGACGGGTTGTAGAACGCGGGAATTAATTTCTGCTTCATTTCCTCACTTTCCACAATAAGAATTTCGTAAGGCTGAAGACCAAGAGAGCTTGCCGATAATTTTCCGGATTCAAGAATATTATGCAATATTTCCTGAGGAATAATTTCGTGATTAAATTTTTTTACAGAGTATCTTCTGCTTAAAGCCTCTAAATAATTCATAGTTCAAATTTAAGAATTGAATGCGAATTAAGTATGCTTAAAACAAAATATTTCGTTCTAAATAAGACATAAAAAAAGATCACCCCAAAAACTAATTGAAGTGATCTTTTTTACAATATATTTTATCTTTTATGGACAGCTTATGGATGCCGAAGAAAAGCTTCCGGAATTATCTACGGTTACTCTCCAGCAATTTCCATCGGGGGATTTCATAATAACACCATTTCCTATGGTTTCTAAATAGACATCTCCTGAAGTAATGTGCAGCTTCGTTTTTGGCGCCGTGGTTCCAATGCCTACATTTACCCCAAAAGCGCCGGTACTTCCTAAAATCAGACTATTGCTTTGGGTTGCAAATGCGCTATATCCTATAGCTGTTGCGTTGGTTAAATCATCGGATATCTGAGTTAAAGCTCCGAGACCTGTATTTCCTGTTCCGGACTTCATTCCAGATAAAGAAGCTTGTCCTAAAGCTGTATTCTGTGTAGCAAAAGTAGTGCTATTTAAATTGCTTAGTGAGGAAGTACCAATAGCTACGTTGCTATTGCCATTTGTATTGCTAAATAAAGTATTGGAACCGAGTGCCGTATTTCTTGTTCCTGTAGTATTCAGTCCTAAAGAATAAGCTCCTACAGCGGTGTTGTCGTTTCCGGTGGTTGTACTCAGCAATGTTCGGGAACCAATGGCAGTATTCCTTGCAGCCGTTGTTAATACTGCTCCTGAACTGGCCCCGAATAATGAATTGTCATCTCCTGTTGTAATGGCTGCTCCTGCATTGTAACCATAGGTTGTTTTATAATCAAAACCAGCGGTTGAGCTTGTAGATCTTTGAATATATCCCGATTCTGCATTATTTACTTTAAACATTAGGTTTTGGGCATCGGTTGTCCCCAAAAAGTTGGTTCCCGTTGTGGTTCCGGCGTTCCCTGAAAGGCGCCAGAAATTTCCATTTGTCCATTTTGCACCATCGAAATAATAGTATCCTGCTTCAGTAACATTGGCTGTTTTTGTAGTTGTGGGGCTTGCTGCGGCTGTTACATATAGCAGAGTAGCCGTCTGGTTAGCGCCATACAGCGGGTCTTTTAGTTTTAATTCGTTGCCGGTAATTCTGGGAGCGATTATCCCGTCAGTAGCATTAAGATTGTTGGGTGTTCCCGTAACATCGAGCGTGGCATTGGGAGATGGTGTATTAATTCCTACTTGGGAAAAAACGGACGAAGAAATCGTAAGGATTCCTAGAAATATAAATTTTTTCATTTTTGAAGTGTTTAAAATAATATAAAAATTGATGTTTCAAAGGTATAAGCAGGATCAATACTGTCATCACACTAAAACGGGGTGTTTTTTCCTCCCACAAAAAGGGGTATTCATGAGGGATTGGCGAAAGGGAAATTTCCTGAGATTAATGTTCCGCAGGAGTTTTCAAAAGTTATATTTCCGTTTAATTTTTTAATTCTTTGCATAATATTAGAAAGACCATGACCTGAATCTGCATTTAATTTCTCTGCATAATCGAACCCTTTTCCGTTATCTTTTATTTTAAAACAGCAAATAGAATTTTCAAAGCAGATGGAAACTTTTATGGTATTGCACTGAGAGTGTTTTATGGAATTCCCAATGCATTCATTCAGAATAAAATAAAGCTCATTTTGTTGATCGATATTCAGATTTCTGGTTATTGCCAATTCATCAACATCGGTTATGAGATTCAAATTAGAGTTGTGATACTGTTTTTGTAAACAGGACAGGAAGAATAAAATATCGTACTTTTCTTCATCCTGTCCTCCGTATAATTTTTGAATGTAGTCTCTTACCTGCATATAAATACTGTTAAGTTCCTGCTCGATATCCTGAAGCAGAATTTTTTCAGAATTTTCTTTAGCCTGAAGTCTTTTATCGCTGATGTAAAACTTCAGTCCGGTAATGGCATTGCTGATTCCATCATGGATGTCAATTGAAATGCGTAACCTTTCAGATTGTCGGCTTTGGTAAACCAGTTTTTGGTTGTCGATTTCCTGAAGCAGTATTTTCTTTTCATGCTCAAGATTCTGCTTCATAATGCTGAGTTTTTCTTCCCATTCATTTTTCACTTTGATTCCCAATGCCAGTAAGAACATGATTAATTCTGAAAACCAGCCCATTGATATGATGGAAAGATTGGTAAATCCGAAAAAATTTTTAGAAGGATCATCAAAAAACGAAGCAATAATATTAAAAAGAAGTAAAAATATACTTCCGAGATATAAGTACTTGTAATACAGGAAAGATCTGCTTTTGTATAAAAAAAGGATAAAAATAACGGAAACCCCCAACATATACAGCGAGATGAAAATGTAAATAATGCTGAACAAATCTTTATATTCTTTAAAGAAGACGTGTGTAATGACGTACATTACGAAACCCAGCATCAAAATAATCTGAGAAATTTTTACAAGGTGTTCAAAAAAAGATTTTTTGTCTTTAAAATCCACTGTGCTGTAAATAAACCTTACATAATACACAAAGCTGCCCCAAATGAAACATTCGCTTAATAAATAAAGAGGCAAAGGTATTTGTGTATATTTAGGAACGAGGATCATTTCCTTCATCACAAGATACAGGAAACAGAAGCAAAGATAATTACGGTATTTCCTGAATACAGGTTCTTCTACATAATGAAGATAGAATGAGAAAAATAAAATGACGATTACAATAGCTCCCATTGTAATATAAGGAAAGACACTGTCCAACAGAATATCATTCATCACTTGTTTTTTATGCAAATTACTACTTAATTGACTATTTTATTTCCCTCAATCGTAATAAAATACACTCCCTCCAATAGGGGGTATTAAATTCTGATATTTTTATGATAGTTTTGTAACATATATACACAAAGATGGTTACCGCAATAATAGACGATCATAAAATGATTGCAGAGGCAATAAAGAGCTGTCTGCTCTCTCAGAACGTTGCTTCCGAGATCTTTACGTTCAACAGCGCTCAGCTTTTTTTTGACGGAATTGATCCCGGAAACCTGCCCGGAATTATCATCACAGATTTATTAATGCCCGGAACAAATGGTGTCGAGCTACTCAAAGCTTACCAGGAATTTTTTAAAAGTAAAAATAAGAAAGAGTATAAGCTTATTGTTTTATCCACCATTTCAGATCCTCAAACCGTTAAAATGGCAATGCGTTATGGCGCAGATGCGTATCTCTCAAAAGAGTCTACGATAGAAGAGCTTATAGAAGCTATTCATGAATGTATGAGAGGAAATAAATACATCGGAACGAAACTGCGGACAAACATCATCAATAATTTTATTTCTGATGAGCAAATTGTCTATCATCTGTCTCCCAGAGAAAAAGATGTTTTACAGCTTATCTGTTCAGGAAATACAATTAAGGAAGCTGCTTATAAAATGAATCTGAGCGTGCATACCGTTAAAAGCTATTATAAAAACATTATGAAGAAATTTAATGTCAACAGAACCAGTGATCTGATTATTTTTGCCGTGAAAAATGGTTTTTATCAAATAAATTCATAAAACTTCTTTAAATAAATTTCAGAATTCACCACAAGAGTGGCAAAAAACCATCATGCCGCAATAATTAGAATTTTAAAAATGCTCCAAGAAAAAAGATCATCCGAAAACGGATGATCTTTAAGAGAAGTGTTATTCTATATTTTTTACGAGTACCCATCCATTGTAAGAGGTCTGAGTATTGTTTTTGTCATTTTCATTCCAGGTGATGGTATACCAATAAGTTCCTGTCATTACTTTTTTACCGCCGGTTGTTCCGTCCCATTTATAGTTTCGGATTTTGTCCGCTTCGTACATTTTATTTCCGTATCTGTCATACACCGTGAACACTAAATTCTTTTTATACGCCAGTGCGGAATAATCAATATAATCGTTTTTGTTGTCTCCATTCGGAGTAATGGCATTCAGAAGATTCGGAACAGTAATCTGAACATGGATAGGTGTACAGTTGTAAGCATCTTTTACATACACGACCACTTCACCTCTTGCAAGACCTGTGAAGACATTAGAATCCTGCCAGTTTATCCCGTCTAAAGAGTATTGATACGGTGTTTTTCCACCTTTCACATTCACAGTTATCGTGTTGTTCTTAATATCAATCGTTGCAATTACGGGTTGTTGCGAAGGATTTACCCTTACGGTCTGCTGTGTTGTACATCTTCCTGATTTAAGCTGTACCCAGTAGATTCCCGGCGTTACATTCGCAATAGACTGAGTGGTTGCTCCTGTGCTCCATAAGTAACTGTCAAAGCCCGAACCGGCATCCAAAGTGGTTTTCGCATCGATACAGATGATTTTATCTTTTAATACGGAAGAATAAATTGGCGCTAAAACTTTCAGAGTTATCTTTACAAGTGTCCAGCAATTGGTCACATTCGTAATTCTTACATACACTACCGATGAGGTACTTACGTAAGCTGCGGGATTCAGGATCTCATTTGTTCCGGCTAAAGCATCTGCCTGTGTCTTAAAATATCTTTTGGTAATGCCTGTTGCAGAAGTTACGTTTGCCTGTGTAAGGTTAAATAAACCTGTAGTCGGTGCATTATCAATAAAGCACGACTCTAAAGTAGCATCAGTAGTGGCAATCTGAGGATAAAATGCTAAAGTAATTGCAGCAGAACCCTGACAGCCAAGCGGAGTCGTTACTTTTACATATACGGTTCCTGCTGCAGAAGTATAAGCGGTAGGATTCGTAATTTCATTTGTTCCTGCGTTCAGATCTGCCATGTTTTTGTAATACTTCTTTGTAGAACCTGTCGGTTCATTTACATTGGCAAGCGTAAGATTGTAGGTTGCCGTTCCTGTATTGTTGTTATTACATTCCGTAAGCGTTGCCGGTGTTGCCGTGAATGGAGAAAGATTTAACTGAATTTTCCCGTCCGGATTATCACAAAGCAATCCGGAATTGTCTTTAATTAAAACAGAAACCGAAGTATTCGCGCTGAACTGATAGTTGGTTGGATTCGTAATCGGAGTTCCGCCCACACTGTACGAGAACGTATAATTGGCAGGATTGGCTACAAACTGTCCCTGATAAGACGTTAAATTCACGGTTCCTTGTCCTGTTGTAGGATTCGGGCAGAAAGTATCAGTTACCAAGGTCTGGGTCAGTGCTACTTTATCAATATAAACTTTTACATTTTTAATAGAATGTCTTGCGCTTGCGCCCCCTGTAGAAGCGGAAAATCCGAAATAACCGGTTGTCATGGTCGCCGCAGCACCGGAAGGAGCAAATGACTGACTCACAATTGTATTACCGTCAATTTTAAGCGTGATGATCCAGCTTGCAGGAGCTGCAGGATTTACCTGTCCGTTTACTTCAACGTGTTTGAAAGTTGCTCCTACAAAAGGTTGTGTAGGGTTAAGATCCGGAGAGTGGAATGTACTTCCGGGAGTGTTGTTGTATTCGATATTTGATCCCGCAGTATTATTGGTTCCATATAAAATATGAACCTTGCTCATCTGTCCTTCTGTTGTATTGTTAAAAATGTCAAATCCAACCATCAGACCGGTAGAGTTGGCCGGAATTCCTAATCCTCCACCTGCAGTATAGGAAGCCGGCGGATTCGCCAGATACCAGAAAGCAAGACCGTCTCCGCGTCCATACGTTGTTGTTCCGTTTCCATCGATTCTGAAATCAAATTCCACTCTCCATTTATCGCAGTACTTAAGATTGATGGGAGAGTCTAATTTTATACCACCTACCTGACTGATCTGATCTGCGGTGAGCTGTATAAAATCTGTATTTACAGTAGCAGACGGAACAATATTCCAACCTGTAGTATTAACGGGATTTCCGATAAGCTGATAGGTTTGGGAGGAAATTTTTCCGAAACAGCAAACTAAGAAAAGGGATAAATAAAGGAGTAGTTTTTTATTCATTTATTAACATGCTTAAAATTAGACGTGTAAATATATTAAATCCTAATTAAATAATATGTATTTAATATTAAATTTACCTTATTTAGTGTTTATTTTGTAATAAATGATAAGAAAAAGAAAGAAATGCTGAAAAATTTTCTCAGCAATCTCATAATTGCTGTTTAAAACAATGTATTGTTTTCGAGATTTTCGAAGTAAGAATCAACTTCTAAATTTGCTGATGCAGCAGCGGTTACGGCAAGTTTGTCGCACAATTCGTTTTCAAAGTGTCCTGCATGACCTTTAATCCAGTGCATTTTAGGCTTGTGTAGATTATAAAGTACCGCAAATTTCTGCCATAGATCAGGGTTTTTTACATTTTTCCACCCTCTTTTGATCCATCCGGCTAACCAGTTTTGGTTTATGGCATCCGCAACATATTTACTGTCTGTATAAATATGAATTTCGTTATCGGGAGATTTCAGTTTTTCCAGAGCAGTAACCACAGCAAGAAGTTCCATTCTGTTGTTGGTGGTTTTCCGGAAGCCTTTTGAAAATGTTTTCTGGTAATTTTTTTCAGGAACGCGCATGAGAATTCCATATCCGCCTTTTCCGGGATTTCCGCTGCACGCTCCGTCGGTGTATATTTCAATTTTCATTTTTAAATCTTATCCTGAATTTAAAAAGGAAAATCGTCATCTTCATCAAAATCATTCATTGAAGATCCTGAAAGTTTTGAACTGTCCGGAAGATCAAAAGCTGCGCCCGGCTGAATGGTTGTTTTAATTTTATCAAAACCGCTCGGTTCCTGCTTTCCAAAGTTTGAAGGATAAGCTCCTCCGCTCATTCCTCCGTCAAAAGCAGCCTCAATATCCCCGAATTTTGCAAAATGTTTTAAGAAAGATAAACGCACATCGGCAGTTGCACCATTTCTGTGCTTTGCAATAATCAGCTCCGCCTGATTTTCTGTTGAGGTTTCCTGTCCTTCTTCATCGTTGTCCCAAACCGTAATTTTATAATATTCCGGTCTGAAAATAAAAGATACAATATCCGCATCCTGCTCAATTGCTCCGGATTCCCTTAGATCGGAAAGCTGAGGTCTTTTTCCCGGACGTGTCTCCACACTTCGCGAAAGCTGCGAAAGTGCAATTACCGGAACATTCAGTTCTTTGGCAATGGCTTTTAAAGATCGTGAAATCATGGAAATTTCCTGTTCACGGTTTCCACCTCCTTTTCCGCCGCTTCCGGCTGTCATCAGCTGAAGGTAATCGACCATGATGAGCCTTACGCCATGCTGCATGACAAGTCTTCGGCATTTGGCTCGGAAATCGAAAATGGAAAGTGATGGTGTTTCATCAATATATAATGGTGCGTTTTCCAGTTCAGAAACATTAGAGAAGAGTCTTTCCCACTCTTCATCATCCAGTGTTCCTTTTCGGAGTTTTTCTGATGAAATTCTTGTTTCGGAAGCAATCATCCTTGTGATAAGCTGTACCGATGCCATCTCAAGCGAGAACAGAGCCATAGGAATTTTATGTCCTACCGCAATATTTCTTGCCATCGAAAGAAGAAATGCTGTTTTCCCCATCGCAGGACGTGCTGCAATAATAATAAGATCGGAGTTTTGCCATCCTCCGGTTTCTTTATCCACATCGCGGAATCCGGAAGGAACTCCGGAAAGTCCTTCTTTGTCTTTTAGAGATTTAATGGTGTCGATTGCCTGTTTTACCAGTGAATTGGCAGTATCGAATCCTTTTTTAATGGTTCCGTTTGTAATTTCGAAAAAAGACTGCTCGGCTTTATCCAGAAGTTCAAAAACGTCTGTAGATTCTTTATAGGAAGCATCAATTACGTTTGCCGAAACATTAATTAAGCTTCGAAGAATATATTTTTCAAGAATAACGCGGACGTGGTATTCAATATGGGCAGAAGAGCTTACTCCCATCGTAAGATCGATGATGTAGCTGTCTCCGCCGGCAGAGCTTAATTTTCCTTCTTTTTTAAGCTCCTGAATAATCGTCATTAAATCGACAGGCTGGTTGCCTTCGTATAATTTTAAAATGGTAGAAAATATGACCTGATGTCTCGGATCGTAGAAAACTTCAGGGGTAAGCAAATCGATGGAATGATCGAGCCCTTTTTTATCAATTAAAAAAGTACCAATCACCAATCGTTCAAAATCCAATGCATTGGGAGGCATTTTCCCGTCTGCAATGGAGAGTTCTTTTGCAAAATTTCCGTTCGTCAAAGAAGATAATGTTTCTTTCTGCGCCATAATAGTGCAAAGATAGTTTTTTTGAAAAGCAAATGAAACGGAGTAACTAACAAAAAAATGTGGATAACTTTTGAAACCGTTATTCAGAAAGGCTTTGCAAAGAGAATAAAAAAATCACCCCAAAAATGAGGTGATTTAATGTTTTGAAAATCAGATTAAATGATTACTGGATGTTTTTTACCAATACCCAACCGCTGTATTTCGTTTGTGTATTATCCTTATCATTTTCTGTCCACGTTATCGTGTACCAGTAAGTTCCTGTAACGATTTTCTTACCACCGGAAGTTCCGTCCCATGTGTAATTTCTGATCTTGTCTGCTTTATAAATCATGTTCCCGTATCGGTCGAAAACCGTGAAAACCAAATCTTTTTTATATGCTAAAGCAGAATAATCGATATAATCGTTCTTGTTATCTCCGTTTGGCGTAATGGCATTCAGAAGATTCGGAACCGTTACCTGAACGCTGATCGGGCTACAGTTATAAGCATCTTTTACGTACGCTTTATTTTCACCTCTCGGAAGACCTGTGAAAACATTGGAATCCTGCCAGTTTACTCCGTCGATAGAATATTTATAAGGCGCTTTTCCTCCTGTTGCATTAATTGTAAATGAATCATTGTTGATGTCTATACTTGTAATTACAGGCTGTACTGAAGCGGTAACCTTCACCTGCTGTAATGTCCAGCATTTTCCTGTTTTCAATTTTACCGTGTAGATTCCTGCAGAAACATTTGTGATAGACTGAGTCGTTGCTCCCGTGCTCCATTCATAAGCATCAAAACCAGGTCCTGCGTCCAACGTTGTTTTATCTTCAATACAGATGATCTTATCTTTAAGAACGGATGATTGTACCGGAGGTAAAACCTTCAGGTTGATTTTTGCAATGGCATAACAGTTTTCTATGCTGATTACTTTTACATAAACTACGGCTGTTGTTGAAATATATGTTGTAGGATTTAAAATTTCATTAATTCCTGCAATAGCATCTGCCTGAGTTTTGTAATATCTCTTGGTGTGTCCTGTCTGTGTCGTTACACTTGGTACAGTTAAATTAAATGAAGCAGTCGTTACATTAGATTCAATGTAGCATTCTTCAATAGAAGCATCATTTACCGTTACTACCGGATTAAATTGTAAAGTAATCTGGTTGTAACCTGTACATCCCTGAGGATTTCTCACTCTTACATATACTGTTTTCGGAGCTGCAGAAGTGTAGGCTGCAGGATTGGCAATTTCATTGGTTCCTGCATTAAGATCTGCTAAAGTAGGGTAGTATTTTTTTGTAACGTTTGTAGATGTAGGATAAACATCAGGAGCCGTTAGATCAAAAACACCAGTTCCTGCATTGTTGTTGTTACAAGCTTTTACAGTAGCCGGAACTACAGCAAGTGCTGGTAAGAACTGTAAAGTTATTTCTGCATTTGCAGTACATCCTTCATTGGTGGTAATCTTTACAAAAACTGTTTTTGGAGCCTGAGACGCATAAGCAGACGGTGTTGTAATTTCGTTGGTTCCTGCCGTAAGATCTGCCATAGTCGGATAGTATTTTTTCACAACATTGGTCGGTCCGTATACGTTTGCGGAATTTAAATCGAAATAACCGATTCCTGTATTGTCATAGTTACAAGAAGTAATCGTAGCATTATTTACAACAATATTTCCTGATCTGAATTTGAATTTTCCAACCTGAAAACATCCGTTTATCGGGTTGGTCGGGTTATTTGGATCTACATATTTAAGTCTGTAATAATAGATTGTGGTAGCATTTACCATGATCGGCGTTGTAATAGGTGCCGTTCCTGTAATCGCATCATTACTTGTTAAATGATAAGTTACCGTGAAGTTTGGATTACCATTGATAATTCCTGTAGACAATGTGCTGAAATCAAACATGGTTGGTAAAGCACATTTTAAAATTTCGTTCGGATCTGCAGGGTTTGCAGCAGGTGTTCCCGGAGTAATGAACGGATTAGGCGTTAAAGCAGGATTGTTGAATGCAGAAGTTAAAGATGCGGTTCCTCCCCACGTTAAAGAAAATCCATACGGATTACTCGGAATATAATTATCAATAAGAAGATAATAAGTTTCTCCCGCAATTACGTTCAGTGGAGTTTCCCACTGGCTTCCCGTGATTGTTGAGCTTAATCCTGTAGGACCGCTGGTTCCGGAAAAGTTACATTTAATCGCGTTTCCAAAATCCCATGTCGCGCAATTGATGTTGGGTCCGTAAACCGCAAAATCATAATCATAATGCGTTACACCCGGAACGGTATTTGGGGTAATGGTGAATTCTATAGTACCTGTTGTGGCAGCGGTAAAAACATACCATACAGAATAATGCTCATCGGCAAGACAGCTTCCTGAAGTGGCTTCCTGAACGGTTCCTGAACTGCTCGGATTATAAGAAATGTCTGAATTTCCACAAACAGGAATTGCCGAAATACAATCTGATTGCGAGAAAACCATTTGCGACAGGAATAAAATAGTCAGCAGTAATAATTTCTTCATTAGAAAGATTTTAAAAATATATTAGACTTTATGATGTGAAAAAAACCGCTTTTCCCAAGCGGTTTTTTTATTTAATTTCTGGTGTTTATTCTCTGTTTTTAACCATTACCCATCCTGAGAACTTGAATGGTGTGTTTTTCTTGTCATTTTCTTTCCATTCTACGGTATACCAGTAGGTTCCGGTAGGTACTTTTTTACCATTGGTAGTTCCGTCCCATTTGTATCCGTTGAATTTATCAGCCTGACCAACTTTTACTCCGTATCTGTCGAAAATGCTTAGAACAAGACCTTGTTTTCCTGCTAAAGCAGAGTAGTCGATCACATCATTTACACCGTCTCCGTTTGGAGTAATCACGTTGATTAGGTTTGGAACAACTACAGTTACCGTAAGAGGATCACAGTCGTAACCATCTTTTACATAAACGGTATTGTCTCCTCTGGCAACATTTTCGAAAACGTTTGAATCCTGCCATTTGATTCCGTCTAAAGAATATTTGTAAGGAGCAGTTCCTCCGATTACGTTTACAGTTATTGTATTGTTTGTAATATCGATGCTGGAAATTACCGGCTGTTCGGAAGGATAAACTTTTACAGTCTGTTTTGTAACGCAGTTTCCTGTTTTAAGTTCAACCCAGTAAGTTCCTACGGTTACATTGTTGATTGCCTGTGTAGTAGCTCCTGTACTCCATTTGTACGCTGTAAATCCAGGTCCTGCATCTAAAGTTGTCTTATCTTCCATACAGATAATCTTATCTTCAAGTACGCTTGAATAAACTGGCGGAAGAACAATTAAAGTTACTTTTGCTACTGCATAACATCCGTTTCCGTTGGTTACTTTAATATATGCAACACCGTTCGGAGCAGTATAAGTACTAGGATTTGGAATAGCATTCGTTCCGTTGATAGCATCCGTAAGAGACGGATAATATGTTTTTGTTCCTGCCTGAGTCGTTACAGGAGCCAAAGTAAGATCGAAAGAAGCTAAAGCCGGATTGGTATCGAGATAACAAGATCTTAACGTTGCATCTGTTACCACAACAACAGGGAAGAAGTTTAATGTAATTTTTGCAATATCAGAACAGCCTAAGTTGGTTGTAATTTTTGCATATACATCTCCTGTAGACGATGTGTAAGCTGCAGGATTCAAGATCTCATTGGTTCCGTTATTGGCATCTGCAAGCGTTGGATAATACTTTATAACGTAAGTATAATTCGGGTTAGGAGTGTATAAGGTTGTTGAGGTAAGGTTATACACGGCAACCCCGTTATTATTGTTGTTACACGCCGTTAAACTGGCATTTGTTGCTTTAAAGGTAACATCTTTAAATTTGAATGCATTAACGTTGAAACATTTATTTGTCGGGTTATTAGGATTCGTTGGATCCTGATAACGAATTGTATAATAATAGGTACTGGTTGTATTTACAACAATTGGAGAAGTAATCGCATTGGTATCCGCTAAAGCATCATTAGATGTTCTGTAATATTTTACATAGAAGTTAGGGTTACCGTTAACAATATTGGCACTGTTAGTTTGGAAATTGTAAGGTGCTGTAATATCACATACTTCGATGATTCTAGGATCTGATGCAGTAGCTCCCGGAATTCCGATAGGATTGAACGGGTTAGGCTGAATCGCAGGATCGTTGAACGGAGAAGTTAATGTAGCCGTTCCTCCCCAGGTTAATGAAAAAGCCATCGCAGCATTTGCTCCGGACCAGTTATCAACAATAAGATAATAGGTTTCTCCCGGAAGAACATTCAGTGCAGGGCTCCACGCTCCAGAGTTTCCTGTAAGACCTGTCTGTAATCCTGTCTGGTTTGGAAAAGCCTGCGCACCTGCGTAGTTACAACGAATCGGAGCACCTTTTGTACCACAGGTTTTATTAGGTCCGTATACGGCAAAATCATAATCTGCGGTATAAGGAGCCTGAGGAGAAATCGTAAAAGTTAAAGTTCCGGCTGTTGCCACCGTAAACTCGTACCAAACTGAGTAATGTTCGTTTGCACTCAGACAGCTTCCGTTGGCATTTACCTGATCGTCCACGATTCCCGGGCCCGTGGGAAAATAAGAAATATCTGAGTTTCCACATACTCGTATTGCAGAGGCGCAATCGGACTGTGCAAAAAAGAATTGTGAAAAAATTAATAGTAATATAAGGTAGATTTTTTTCATAATAGTAGAATTTTATCTTGATTATGATTATTTAAGAATAGAAAGATAGTAGTTAATATCTTCTTTCCCCCAATTTGGGTCAAGATTGGATTTTTTACTATACGTTTTAAATTTATTTAAAGCAGAATTGAAATAGGTTTTTGCCAGTTCTTTATTAGAATTAAATGCAATTTCGCCTTTTATCACATCAATTCTCGGATTGTTTTTGTCTTCAGATTCTGCTTTAGCAAGATATTCGTTTGCTTTAGCCAAATGAGCAGCACTGTCCGCTGAATTATTTGATGCTTTTAATACATAAATTTGAGACAAAAGAATATTGGCTTCCGCATTATTTGGATTTTTCACAAATACCCCTGAAAGATATTTTTCTGCTAACCCGGAAGTTTCATCAATATTTTGTGTATTTCCTTGTCGCTGAGCGTTGATTTCACTTCTTACCAATGATAAAGCAGTGTAATAATATGCTCTCCAGTCTTCTTTTTTTGTTTCAGTACCTCTGGAAAGGGTATTTACATATTTCATGAAATAATCCTTAGACTGCTGAAAGTCTTCAGATTTTTTAGCAGACTCTAATTTTGCAATCTGAGTCTCCAGTCCTTTCTCAGCGGAGGTTTGTGCAAAGCCATAGGCAGCCACCACTAAAGAAAAGATAATAGATAGTTTTTTTACCATAATAGAAAATATTTTATAGACAAATATAAAAAATTATTAACTTTAATTTGAAGTTTTTAAGATTTATTTAATAAAAACGTGTATATTGCCCTAATATTGCATTTTTCTCAATTTTGGATTGGTCGCCCCGACAATCACTGCAATCAGCACCGTCATGGTTCCTCCGAAAACTACTGAACGGACAACTCCCAGTAATTTTGCAGATAATCCGCTCTCAAACTGTCCCATTTCATTGCTCGACATAATGAAGATTGAGTTTACGCTCAATACTCTTCCTCTGATGTTGTCCGGCGTTTTCAGCTGAACAATTGTTCCTCTGATTACAACGGAAATCCCATCCAGCATTCCGCTCATCACAAGGAAAAGGAATGAAAGCCAATACAGATTCGAAAGCCCGAAACCGATAATACAAAGCCCGAAACCTATAACCACGCCAAGCAAAATCTTACCCTGATTTTTTCTTAACGGAATCACCGATAAAATGGTGATGATGCACATCGACCCGATATCAGATGCGGCATTCAGTAATCCGAATCCTTCCGCTCCTACCTTCAGAATATCCGTTGCATACACCGGAATCATCGCTACCGCACCTCCGAAAAGAACGGCAAACATATCCAGACACAGCGCTCCGAGAATTTCTTTCGTCTTAAAAATATACGAAATTCCTTCCCGCATACTATCCATAACGTTAATATTCTCTTTTTTGTATTCGGAATGTTGTTTTTTTAACTGAAAAAAGAATAATGAAGCCAGAAAGATTAATGAAATGATGACAACCAGCGTCCATTTTACGCCAAAATAGCCGATCAGAAAACCTCCGACAGCATGTCCGCAAACGGAAGAGATCAGAAATGTTGCCTGATTTAAGGTAACAGCATTTGGAAGATTTTCTTTTTTTACAATTTTAGGAATCATCACCGGAATAATGGGGCCGATGAAGGCTCTCGCAATACCGGTAAAAAAAATAACACCGTAAATAAAGTAAGTGATCTCATGTCCCGAAAAATGCATTTTAACATTAAAGAAAGCAGGAATCAGCAAAAGGCTGATTAAAAAAATGTAGACGTAATTACAGATCAGAAGCAACCGTTTTTTTTCATTCATATCAATAACATGACCGGCGTACAAAGCGCAGCTTACGGCAGGAATTACTTCCGAAAGTCCGATTAAACCGATTGAAAAAGGATCTTTTGTTAATTGATACACCCACCATCCGAGTAAAGTAGCGAGCATTCTGAAAGCTAAAACGATAAAAAATCTTCCGGTAAGAAGGTTTCTGAATTCGACATTTTTCAATGTCTGTAGCGGGGTAAATGAAATCATACGACAAAAATAGCCTCAAATATTAACTTGAGGCTATTGTTATCGTCATTTTTTAAATGAAAAATTAAATGAGACTTAAAAGATAAAATCTATTTTAGTCTGCTCTTGAAGCACTGAACACCAAAGCGGCAACTCCCGCTGCTCCGATAATGGTGGCTCCGGTTGCAATTCCTGCTTTTCTGCTGTCTCTTACGGCAGCAACATTGGCTTTAGGAATGGTTACTACTGTACTGTCTTTCTTTCCTTTCGTTCCGATAAGATTATCTCCTTCCACGTTACGGAATAACATTTTTTGATTTTTGGAACCATCTCTCATCATTACAGTATATACTTTTCCTGCCTCCAGATTAGAATAATCATTTTTAGCAGTATCCATACTATATTTTGTGGTTGCACAAGATGAAATTACAAATAACGACGTCAATAAAGATGATTTTAAAAGTACAGATGCTTTCATTATTATTTTTTAGTTTTCCAAATTTATAATTTTTTTCGAATATACGTTTCCGGAATCAAAAAAATGTGCTTAAAGTTTATAAATTTCTAATAAATTGGCGATTTTTCTGTCATTCGCAAGTCTTGGCGTTTTGTTTTGTCCGCCCAGTTTTCCCTGAGACTTTGCATATTCGTGGAATGCATTTTTCTTCAGAGCTGTGAGGTGAAGTTTCTGCAGAATATTTCCCGAAATTAAATCATCATAATAGGTATTGCGCTTTCTGAGCTGATCATCAAGTTCGTTCTTGAACAAATTTAAATTCTCCGGTTCTTTTTCAAATTCAATAAACCACTCATGATAGGGAAGTCCTTCATCGGGATTTACCTGTGGTGCAAGATGAAACTCTGTAATCTGTGCAGGATATTTTTCCAACGTGGCTTTCATGGCTTCCTCCACTTCAAAGGCAATCACGTGTTCTCCAAAAGCTGAGGTAAAATGTTTCGTTCTTCCACTCACGAGAATTCTGTGCGGATTTTTATCGATAAATCTCACGACATCTCCAATGGAATATGCCCAAAGTCCTGAATTTGTTGTTAAAATTAAAGCATAATCTTTATTCAGTTCAACCTCCTTTAAGATCAGTCTTTTTGTGCTATGCTGATCGGAGTCGACGCGCCCGTATTCTTCCAGAGGAATAAATTCATAGAAAATCCCATGATTGGTTAAAAGCAATAAGCCTTCTTTCGTATAGTCATCCTGAAACGCAAAAAAACCTTCGGAAGCAGGAAAAGTCTGTACAATATCCACTTTTCCTCCTAAGAGTTCTTCCATTTTGTCGCGGTAGGGTTCGTAATTAACGCCACCCGTAACAATCAGCTGAAGATTAGGGAAAATCTGTTTTATTTTTTTGCCGTGTTTTTCAATCAGCTTTTCAAAATACATAATCAGCCAGGGTGGAATTCCGGAGATCAGCGTCATATTTTCCTTTTCGGTTTCCTCTACGATTTTATCCACCTTCGTTTCCCAGTCTTCTATGATGTTGGTTTCCCAGCTTGGAAGTCTGTTTTTCTGCAAATAATCAGGAATATGATGGGCTACAATTCCGGATAGTCTTCCTGTTTTTATTCCGTACACTTCTTCCAGTTCAGGACTTCCCTGTAAAAAGATCATTTTTCCCTGTACAAAATCGGCATTGTTTTTTTTAGCAATATAATGAAACAATGCACTTTGCGCTCCTTTTACCTGAAAAGGCATTCCTTCTTTTGAAATCGGGATGTATTTTGATCCTGAAGTGGTTCCTGAAGTTTTGGCAAAATATTCGGGAGTATCGGTCCAGAGAATATTTGCCTGTCCTTTTTTTACCCTTTCGATGTAAGGTTTAAGATCCTCATAATCCGAAACTTTTACACGTTCCTGAAAATCCTTTACCGTTTTGATGTTTTCAAAATCGTGCTCTCTTCCGAAAAGCGTTTTTTTCGCAGTTTCCGTTAAGGATAAAAGAAGCTTTTCCTGATCGTTTTCCGCATTTTTTTTGAACTCTTCTGCTTTCCGGACGTGGTTTTTCGCCCAGATCAAAGCTGCATATTTCTTTAGGAAGTTTACCATGGTTCAAATTTATAAATAACTGAACAACTGGCGATCATTTTCAGAAAATAAGACACAAAAAAACCGATGAATGAGTGTGCATCGGTTCTTCGAAATTTGATTATGAAAATAACAACTAATAATGTTGAGTTTACTTGTTTTCTTTGTACCTTTTATCAGGAGTACCGTCCTTTTTCAGTTTTTTGTTTTCCTTATATCTTTTGTCCGGAGTTCCGTCTTTTTTCATTTTTGCTGCGGTTGGTGCTGTTGAAGGTTTTACAGTAGCAGCCGGAGCGGCTTTAGCAGGCTTTACTGTTTTTACCGTCTGAGTTTTTGTGGCAGCAGCCGGAGCCGTCTGTTGAGCGGAAGCAAGTCCAAGTCCTAAAACGATAGACATTGCGGTTAAAAATTTTTTCATAGAGAATTTGTTTGTTTTGTTGAATCAAAGGTAGAGAAAAATCTAACTGAAAAATCTATTTTTTTAAACTTAACTAAAGTTTATTACAGCTTAAAAAAAGATTAAATGGTACATTTGATATGATGAACAGGAACACGCAAAATACTCTGATCGTGATTATCATTATCGGACTAATGATCGTTTATAAATCTCTGTATAAAGATGAAACCTATGAAGAAAAAATTGAAAAAACAGTGATAAAATCTGTTGTTTTAAGGAAGTCTGTTAATTACAGTAATCACGGAATTCATTCCATTGTTTATGAAAAAGACAGTATCATGATTTCTGAAAGTTGGGATCAATACATTAGTGTTGGAGATTCAATCATCAAGCCTGAACAATCAACAGAACTTATCATCAAAAATAAAGATAAATATATTGAGTTTGATTTCAATAATCCCAATTTACTTCCACTAAAATAAAAAACCTGCTTTCTCCGAAGAAAAAGCAGGTTCTAACATATGTATGAAAAGTTGGTTTATCTTGTACAGTTGGCTGTCCAGGTTTTTCCATCTTTTATGTATAAGATTTTCAGATCGTTATTGTCAATTCTGATGTACGATGTTGCGGTAGATCCTACCATAACCAGAGTGTTGTCCCCCTGTTTATTAAATTCTACTCCGTTAAGATCCGGAATTCCGTTTGAGAAGGCAAAGTTGTACTTTGTACCGCTTGCAATTTTTGTTACAAATACACTTCCGTCATTGGAGCTGATGTTGTTGTCGCTGTCGTTATAACCGACGCTGCCTTTATAGGTTCCTGCGAAGAAGTCGTTGTTAGCCGGATCATCATCATCGCTGCATGATACTGCCGTGACTACAAAGAATAGTAATAGGAATGCTCCTAAAATTCTGATTGCTTTTTTCATAATAATATTTCTTTAGTGGTTGTAGAAGGACACATTCAAACGCAGTGCCATGTGGTAGGTATAAAATTTTTTTAACTTTATATTTGAAAAATTAGCAAAAAATTAAGAGTTATAGCAATTTTAAGGAAAATGTGTGCCTATAAAACTTTATTCAGCATCTTAAAGAAAAATATTTATCCTTATCTTTGTAAGGCTTAAACGGTTTCGGAAAACTCCCGAAATCGCTTTTGTCGTTTAGACCAAATTATCTATGCAATTAAAAACCATTAACGAAAAATTTCTTCCCGAGCTGCTTCTTAAAGAATTCGGAAAAGAGATTTTCTTTCAACTGGAAAATAATCAACATATTTCTGTAAAAGGAAACGCAGGATCTTCGGTTTCTATTTTTGTTGCCGAGCTGTTTCTTACGCAGAAGAAAACCATTCTTTATATTCTTGATGATAAGGAAGATGCATTGTATGCCAATACGGAAATGGAAGATCTGCTGGGAAAAGAAAAAGTGCTTTATTTTCCCGCGACTCATCTGGAGCCGTATCAGGTTGAAAAAACGCAGAATGCCAATCTTGTCCTGAGAACTGAAGTTATTAATAAAGTTACATCCGGAAAATCTCCTCGCGTTATCGTTGCGTATGCAGGAGCGCTGTCTGAAAAGGTTTTAAAAAAGGAAGATTTTAAGGCGATTTCGCATCATATAAAAGTAGGCGATCAGCTGGATTTTGATTTTGTGGATGAGCTGCTCAATCATTACCATTTCCAACAGGCGGATTTTGTTTCAGAGCCGGGAGAATTTTCTGTAAGAGGGGGAATTGTGGATGTTTTCTCGTTTTCCAATGAAAAGCCATACAGGATCACATTTTTCGGAAATGAAGTGGAAAATATTAAAACCTTTGATATCGAAACCCAGCTTTCGATTGATAAGGTAAAAGAATTTCAGTTGGTTTCCAATATGAATTTTACGGTGACGGGAAGTAGGGTTTCTTTGTTGCAACTCTTGCCGAAAGAAAGTTTTGTAATTTCCAAGAACGGAATTGTAGGAATGCAAAGGCTGAAAGCTTTCTACGAAAAATCATTAGAAAAATATGAAACATTGAGCAAAGATATTGCGCACAGATCTCCGCAGGAGCTGTTTATTTCAGATCAGGAATTTCTTTTTGATTATAAAAAATTCAAAACCGTAGATTTTGGAAGCGTTCCTATTGAAGGACTGATTGAATTATCCGAAATAAAAATTGACCAGACTTCGCAGCCATCTTTTCATAAAAATTTTGAATTACTGATTGAAGATATCGAGGAGAAGCAGAATGCAGGTTTTGAAACATGGATCTCATTCTCCACCGAAAAACAGAAGGAAAGGCTGGAATCTATTTTTGAAGAGCTAGAACACCAGCTTCCGTTCAAAAGTTTTAAATCTGAACTTCATGAAGGTTTTGTGGATAACGATCATAAAATTCTGGTCTACACCGATCGTCAGATTTTCGACCGTTACCAGAGATACAAGGCGAAAAATACATTTGCCAAATCGGAGCAGCTTACCCTGAAAGATTTAATGTCTTTGAAAATTGGTGATTATATCGCTCACATCGACCACGGAATCGGAAAATTCATGGGACTGGTAAAGGTGAATAACGACGGAAAAATTCAGGAATGTTTTAAACTGACGTATAAAAACGGAGACTTATTATATGTAAGCATTCATTCTCTACATAAAATTTCGAAATACAACGGTCCGGAAGGAAGAGAAATTGTACTGAGTAAACTCGGATCGCCAACGTGGAAATCTTTAAAGCAGAAAACAAAAGCAAGGGTAAAACAATTGGCTTTTGATTTAATAAAATTATACGCTCAACGAAAATCTGCGAAAGGTTTTGCCTACACTCCGGATTCTTATCTTCAGAATGAGCTTGAAGCAAGCTTCCTTTACGAAGATACTCCGGATCAGGAAAAAGCCACCATCGACGTTAAAAAGGATATGGAAGCAGATACGGTGATGGATCGTCTCGTTTGTGGAGACGTAGGTTTCGGTAAAACGGAAGTTGCGATTCGTGCCGCGTTCAAAGCGGCGACAGACGGAAAGCAGGTTGCTGTTTTGGTTCCCACCACGATTCTGGCGTTTCAGCATTACAGAAGTTTTAAGGAACGATTGAAAGATTTTCCGGTGAATGTAGCGTATGTAAACCGTTTCAGAACAGCCAAGCAGAAATCTGAAACTCTTGCGGCTTTAAAAGATGGGAAAGTAGACATTATTATAGGAACACATCAGTTGGCAAGCAGCTCTGTAAAGTTTAAAGATTTGGGATTGCTGATTATTGATGAAGAACATAAGTTCGGAGTTTCCGTAAAAGATAAGCTGAAAACTTTAAAAGCTGATGTTGATACTTTAACATTAACGGCAACGCCAATTCCAAGAACCCTTCAGTTTTCTTTGATGGCGGCAAGAGATTTATCCGTTATTAAAACCCCTCCGCCAAACAGACAGCCTGTTGAAACACATTTGATTGGCTTTAGTGAAGAGATTCTTCGTGATGCCGTTTCTTATGAACTTCAGCGTGACGGGCAGGTTTATTTCATCAACAACAGGATTGAAAATCTGAAAGATATTGCAGGACTGATTCAAAGACTGGTTCCTGATGCGAGAGTGATTACGGGACACGGACAGATGGAAGGAAAACAGTTGGAGAAGAACGTTCTGGATTTTATGGAAGGGAAATATGATGTTCTGGTTTCTACCACGATTGTGGAAAGTGGAGTAGACGTTCCGAATGCGAACACCATATTTATTAATGATGCACAGCGTTTCGGGATGGCAGATCTTCACCAGATGAGAGGCCGTGTCGGGCGAAGCAACAGAAAAGCATTCTGTTATCTTATTACGCCGCCTTATGATATGATGACTTCCGATGCCAGAAAACGTCTGGAAGCCATTGAACAGTTTTCGGATCTGGGAAGCGGTTTCCAAATTGCCATGAAAGATCTTGAAATCCGTGGAGCCGGAGATTTACTGGGAGCGGAACAGAGCGGGTTTATTAATGAAATGGGGTTTGAAACTTACCAAAAACTGATGCAGGAAGCTTTGGAAGAGCTGAAAGACGATGAGGAATTTGAAAATCTTTTCGAAAATGAAGAAGAAAGGAACAAATTGTTTAAAACGACAAAAGACGTTAATATTGATACCGATCTGGAGCTGATGTTGCCGGACTGGTACATTTCAAATACTGAAGAAAGATTACTGCTTTACCAGAAACTTGCGGAAATTGATAGCGAAGAAAGTCTGACGAAGTTTGAATCTGAACTGATCGACCGCTTTGGGGAACTGCCGAAAGAAGCTGTAAATCTATTAAAAAGTGTAAGCTTAAAATGGCTTGCTGCAGATATAGGTTTTGAAAAGATTGTCATGAAAAACGGTGTGTTTCTGGGATATTTTCCGGGAAATCCTCAGGATAAGTTTTATCAGACCAATAAATTTAGAACCATCATTAATTATTTAACGAAAAATCCTAAGGAAGCACAGCTTAAGGAAAAGACCGGAAAGGAAGGCAATCAGCTGATGATGAGAAAGGATAAAGTAGGGAATGTGGATGAGGTAAATGATCTTCTGAAAACAATTCTGAAGAGTGATGTGTAATTGATTGCATTACCTGATATATTTTGCCGTGTTGTTGTACAATGCGGCATTTTTTATTCGGTATTCTGAAAGGTAACTGACAGACAGTGCTTTACAATGGCAATGTTAAGAAAACTTAACATTAAAAAAAGATTAAAAAAATTACCGATAACATGATTTTTGTCGTGTTTTTGTTTTTCTTACTGATCGAAAAAATTGGAGTAAAAAAGTGATTTATTTTAGTCTTAAAAATTTATAAACTCTTCTATTTATCACTGTTTGTGGATAAATTTTTTAATTGGTAATTGTTTTTCCGGTTTATGTAACTGTTTTTATGTTAATGAGATATATTTTTTTTGAAATACTGAGACTTTCATAAAAATCAGCCTGTCTAATTCCTCAATTAGAGACATTAATATGAAATTTTATTCAAAATAACGGTTACCCTAACAGTTGTTAGTAGTAATAATTCTACTTTTTATTGAATGCTCACTATGTCGTAATTATTTAATTTCTATCAGTTTACGTATTTCTACTCTACTTTCTGTATATTTTTTTATTTATCTTTGCAGTCCCTTATTATGAAAAAAACTATATATAGCTGTGTAGCCGGATTATTATTTTCTGTTACGGCTTACGCTCAGGTGGGAATTGGTACAAGTACCCCCAATGCTGTTCTCGATGTAAACGGGAAAACCACCTTAAGAAAAGAATTAAGAGTAGGAGGTACTTCTACTACGCTGGGTAATCCCGGTTTGAACGGACAGGTCCTGGTTTCTCAGGGTGAAGGTCTTGCACCAAACTGGAGATCGATCAATGTTACCTTTATGGAAGAAGGTCAGTATAAACTCATCAACTCGTATTTATCTTCCGATCAGGTGGGAATCAGTACGCTTTCTAACGGTGTTGCTGCAGACGGAATTTATAAAAATTCTGTCGGAAACGACATTACAGATGTTGCGAACGGGAAATGGGTAAAAATTGCCGGTCTTGAGAATAATTTCACCATTAAAAACGGAAGAAACAGGCTCACGTATCAGTTCCAGACAGGAATTGAAATGAAGGCTCCGGCTGCTACGACTTCTCAGAGTGTTACTTTTGCCTGCGGTATATTCCGAAACAATAAGCTGGTTGCGGTACGTCCGGATAAAATTACCTCCAACAACAATACCGAGAAAGGAGGTTTTCAGGATTATATCTTCACGCTGAACTATACGGAGCAGAATGTTCCTGTAGGTACACAGAAAATTGAGGTTGCCTGCAGAAAAATTGAATCTTCAGATGTCAATACTCAGTTTACCATCGGAAAAAATATCTCGAATTCAAATTCAATTTCCAACGCATTCAATCTTGAATCCGATTTTAAAGTGGATATTATTGAATATGTAACGTATAAAAGTAACTAATCTCACCAATGAAAAAAATATTTTTAATTTTCTGTATTTCTGCAGGAATTCTATCTTCTGCGCAAATTGGTATCAAAACTCCGACTCCAAAATCTACACTTGATGTAAATGGTGATGTTAATCTCAGAGATAAATTGTCTGTTTTCAATCCTACAGATAACAGTATTTCTCAGGGAAATAACGATCAGATATTGGTTTCTCAGGGAGCAGGAAATCCTCCAATATGGAAATCACTCCGTATTCCGGAATATGAACCCAATAAATTTTATTTAATTTTTAATAATTCCTTTTCAGATAAGACAGGGGTTACATTTTCCAGTACAGAAGAATCTAGCAACGGTGCAAGCAGATCTACGACTCTGGTAAAAGATACAGATTACAGCAGTCTTAATCAGTTTAAAAAAATAGCTTCTTTATCGCAGCCATTCTTTGTATACAGTACAGAGAGTAAAACGTATTTCCAGTTTGAAACGGTGGTTCAGGCAGATTTTCCGGCAAATACTTCTCCGGATATTTCCATAGATTATGCGTGCGGAATTTTTGTAGATGATAAACTGGTTAATCTCAGACAGAGAAATCTGAAGGCAAGTAGCGCATCCAGCACATTTATTACGCATAACCAGATCGGGATGGTACAGAATCTTTCAAAAGGACAGCATACGGTAAGTGTGGCGTGTTCCAGATTAAAATCTTATAACACTTCGGCAAATTTAGGTATTGGAATTAACGTAGCCAGCAATATTGACAGCTTTATTACCCAGTCTTCGCTTAAGGTAGATGTTTATGAAATACCACAAGTATTTAATTCAATTTTAAACTAAATCATGAAAAAAATAGCTTTAGTAATATTTTCTGCATTCTCAATAGGATATTATGCCCAAGTCGGTATAAAGACCACAACTCCTGTAGGTTTGCTAGATATCAACGGGGATCTGAACGTCAACAGAGAGATGAGAATGGGCGGAACAAACACTGTAAAAGGTTCTGCCGGAGTAGCCGGAACAATGTTTCATAATAATTCTGAACTTGGGGTAAATGACTGGAAGAGCATAAAAATTGCAGACGGACAAGGGAGTATGGCTTTATTTTCCATGAATACCGTTTCGGATCAGACAGGAGCCACTTTTAGCGGTGCTAATGGTTCTACTTCTCCTTATACTGAAAATTCAGCAATTAATTCTAACTGGGTGGTACTTACGGGGACTCAGGATACGTATTCGGTAACCAATACAACCAATAAAGTAGTTTTCACGTTTCAGACTACGGCACAAAAAACCAATAATTCGAATTCTTCTTCAGGATTTGCCTGCGGAATTTTTGTAGATGATGTTTTAAAAGCTGTGAGAACCGATGTTTTGATCGGGACAGACGGTTCTTACAAAATCTATAACATGAACGCAACGCTTACGAATGTAACTCCGAAAAACAATTATAAAGTGAAGGTTGCCTGTACAAAAAGGAATCTGAACAGCGGAACTCTGGGAATAGGAACGGCAGTGAATACAACCTTTCTGAATTCCGATATGTCTCAGTCTGTTTTAACAACGTCTGTTTTGCAGCCTTATTAAAAACAGATTATTTTTCATAAATTAGAATCTAAAAGCGAAAGTTTTTAGATTTTTTTATTTTAAAGTGATATTTATTTAATGATTTTAAGGCTCTGATAGGAGAAAATAAATTATATTTGACGGCATTAAAAATTAATAATATGACCAAAAATTACATCCTGTCCACTTTTGCTGCAATTGCCCTTGGTTTTGTAGTTTCTTGTGACAATACAACGGAAGATCCGCCGAATCAGAACAAGAATACAACATCCGGTACTACGATTACAGGACCCAGAATTTTATCTAAAGTAAACAATGGGACAAAAGATCTGGAGGAGTATGTAACTACAGGAGGCGCGCTTTCTCAGGTTTTTATCAGGGATGCCGGATCCAGCAATACGCTTACTTCTACCGTAACCTATTCAGGAACCACTATTTCTCAGATAAAAATTCAGGATAATGTAACTCCGCACGTTACGGATAATACATACGCACTTACGTATACAAGCGGAAAATTATCCGCATTTACAATGGATCAGACCGTTATGGGAGTGGCTAATCACAGTGATTTTACAGTATATTATGATGCGAACGGAGCATTATACAGGATTGTTGAGAAGAAAAAAATGGCAGGAAGTACTTCCTATACTCATTATACGGAACTTAAATTTACCTTTTCGGCAAATAATATCGTAAAAGCAGATTACACCACGATGTTGATGAGCGGAGGAACTCCTACTGCTTCCACAGCATCTACCACTTCTTACCTGTATGAAAATTACGATACTAAAGTGAACCCTTACACTACGCTTCCGAAGGAATATTTTATGGTATCTTCCACTATGACGCAGCTTAATGCTTATATGCTGTCTTCCAACAATGTAGGGAAAGTTACGATACAAAATCCTGCAGGAGCTGCCATTTCTTATCCTAAAGGGTATCTGTATGATTCACAGAATTATCCGGTTTCAGATCAGAGTCAGACAATTAAATACATCTATAAACCGTTATAAGAAGAATTATCTTTTAATAGTTTTATGATAATATGAATAAAAACGTGATTTTTATTCAAAAAAAAATTATATTTGTGAAAAAATAAATAATCCCCTATTGGAATGAAACGACTTTTTTATTTTGTTTTACTATTGGTAGGTATTTCTACAATTCATTCTTGTAAAGATTTATTGGATGAAGACGGAAATCCTCTGGTGGATATTAATGACAATACAGGACTGAATGGTCCGAGAGCTTTATACAGAGAGATCACAGACTCAGATACTTTAGCAACCTACTATTACAATGGTCTGCAGTTATCGAAAGTAGTAACTGACAGTATGAACTCTACTACAGATTTAGCATGGAGCGGAGACAAAGTAAGCAGAATAGATTTCAAAGGATTTTTGGATCTTAACGGAAACGGAAAATTAGATAAAGACAGTGTTATCTTTACACAGCAGTTTACTTATGGAAGTACAGGAAGAATAGAAACCATTTCAGAAAACAGATCTTTCTTCAAGAGAAGTATTACAGCTCCATATACTCCTTTAGTACCGGGACCACAGACGCTTTATAAAAAGACAAAGACACTTTATACCTTAAAGTATGCTGCGGCAACGGCTAAACTGGATTCAATTATCATGAGAAACGGACCTGAAGCTTCAGGAACTCCATTTGTATATACCTCTTATTCAAAAACGAAATATGAATACGCAGGAGATAATGTTTCTAAAGTAACAAGAAATTACGGACCAATGGGTTCAACTGGTTCGTTTGGATCTCCGACAACTAAGCTAGGATATGAGTTTACAAACTATGATACGAAAATCAATCCGTTTACTTTAATTCCGAATGCGTACAAAATTTCAAGACTGTTATCCACGGAAGCGAATGATGTAAAAAGCTGGATTTTGTCACCAAACAGCCCTCAGAGATATTCCGTTACGGATTTAGGAACACCAATTCCTACACCGGTTGTATTCTCCACGAATTACAACTACGATGCACAGACTTATATGCAAAAAGGTTATGGTGTAAATTATATCTACAAACCATTGTAAAAATTTACAATTAAAATAATAAAAAACTCAATCTTCATGAAGGTTGGGTTTTTTTATTTGAAATCCTTTAATTTTGCAAAAAATTTCTCAATGAAATATTTAATAGTCGGTCTTGGAAATAAAGGCGCAGAATACGAAAATACACGTCACAATATAGGTTTTAAAGTTGCAGACAAATTAGCAGAAACCATGGAAGTTTCTTTCAATACCACCAATTTCGGCTGGATGGCAGATGGAAAATACAAGGGAAGAAGAGTCTTGGTCCTAAAACCGGATACTTATATGAATCTTTCCGGAAACGCAGTTCGTTACTGGATGCAGAAAGAAAACATTCCTCTGGAAAATGTTCTTATTGTAACAGACGATCTGGCTTTGCCTTTTGGAACCTTAAGGATGAAAGGAAAAGGTTCAGATGCAGGACATAATGGACTGAAAAACATCAATGAAGTATTGCAGACACAGAATTATGCCCGTCTGCGTTTTGGAATTTCTGCCGATTTCTCGGAAGGAAGACAGGTAGATTATGTTTTGGGAATCTGGAATGAAGAAGAAAACGAAAAACTTCCGGAAAGAATTGAAAAATTCTCCAAGGCGTGTCTCTCATTTGTATTCGCAGGAATCAACAATACGATGTCTGCATTCAACGGAAAATAATTCTCAGAAAATAATATGTCAAAAACCTCTGGAAATGGAGGTTTTTTGTTATTTGTACACCGCAATATCTTTTATGATCTTCTTTTCGAAAAAGTTTCTTTCATTAAGCGTAAAACGATAATTATGTTCCTGCTCAAAAAATTCTATCGGAGTTACAGGAGCCGTGTCGGCTTTCCATTTAATCACAAAACTTACTTCATTTGAAGAATTTACCTCTTTATCTGAAAACCTGAAAATTGTACTCGGAAGAGCATTTTCCTGATCTTCTTTAATGTCGGATTTTGCTTTCTTAAACTGAAGCTGCGTCATGTCTTTCAGCAATAAAGAAAAAGGTTTTCCAATGTATTTTTGCTTATTGGTTTCAAATTTTTTGGCATATGCTAAAGTATCCGAAACTGGTTTTTGAGCATTTAAAACCGTATTAAGAAATAAAAAGAATGTTACCCCAAATATATTCAATAGTATTTTCATGAAAAGAATAAAATTTAATGATCAAAAGTAAGATTTTATATACTTTGGTAATCATTTTCTTTGAATTTTTTCTAAAACTGTTTAAATAAAACAAAAGACCACCGAAATCCGATGGTCTTTGCGATTGTACTCTTAAAGCTAATTTCCAATCAATTTATCTAAACTATAACATTTCTTATGCTAACCAGGTTACAACGCCTGTTTCTACATCATAATTGGCTCCTACGATCTTAATTTTTCCTTCCTCTTCAAGTTTTCTAAGGGTAGAACTCTGCTTACGGATATCATCAATCGCATTAATTACGTTATGCTGATTCAGTCTTTCCAAAAGATCTGCATTGGCAGAAGAACGCTCTTCTCCTTCTTCGATAATATCGTTGATGATAGGGTTGAAATGATTGATCAGGTGGTTAAGATTATCCATTCCCAAACCTTCGATTTTTGCTGCATCAAGACCACCTTTTAAAGCGCCGCATTTTGTGTGTCCCAATACTACGACAAGCTTTGAACCTGCAACGTTACAACCGAATTCCATAGATCCTAAAATATCCTGATTAACGAAATTTCCCGCAATTCTGATGCTGAAAATGTCTCCCAATCCCTGATCGAAGATAAGTTCTGCAGAAGTACGGCTGTCGATACAGCTTAATACTACCGCAAAAGGCCATTGTCCTTCACGGGTTGCGTTTACCTGCTCCAAAAGATCTCTGTTAGCCTTTAAGTTATTTACAAATCTCTGGTTTCCTTCCTTTAAAAAGTTTAATGCTTTTTCAGGAGTAATCGTCGATTGCGTTTCGGATGTATGTGCTTTCATATAATTTTTATTAAATTGAATTTTTTAAAAGTATAAAATTTATTGTTTTGAGCTTACATTGCTCTTTTATGCGTAACTAAAATGTGAGATTCTTCGTCTCTTTCATAATCTCTGTAAGACGTTTTAAATCCTAACAATTCAACCGTAATGTCTTCTTCTTTTGCACGGATATTGGCAAAATCCTGAATCATTTCCAGAACATCGGTTGCTATATAAGATGTTTCTCTTGCATCAATAATTACTTTAGAATTCGGTTGAATGTTTTTCAATGTTTTTTTGATAGCCGCTTTATTCAGGAAGGAAACTTCTTCCGCCAGTTTCATTTTTATTTCATCTGCATCATCCAGCTTTTCACGGCTTAAATAATAAGCTCTCTTCATATTTCCCTGAAGAATATAGAATACTGAAATAGCAAGACCTATTCCAACGCCTTTTAATAAATCGGTTGCCACAACAGCCACCACCGTTGCAATGAAAGGAATGAACTGAAACTTTCCTAAATGCCAGAAATGTTTAAATGTAGCAGGTTTTGCAAGTTTATAACCTACCATAATTAATACTGCTGCCAAAGTCGCCAGTGGAATTAAATTTAAAACCACAGGAATCGACAGAACGCAGATCAGCAATAAAATTCCATGAATAATGGCCGATAATTTTGAAGTCGCTCCCGAATTGGCATTTGCCGAACTTCTTACCACCACAGAAGTCATCGGAAGTCCTCCAATGAATGAACTTATTAAATTTCCGATTCCCTGAGCTTTTAATTCCAGATTGGTATCGGTAATTCTTCTCTGTACATCCAGTCTGTCGGAAGCTTCAATACAAAGCAGGGTTTCAATAGAGGCTACAATAGCGATTGTTGCTCCTGCAATCCACACTTTCGGATTGGTGAATCCGTTAAAATCCGGCATCGTCACAAGATTTTTAAAATCATCAAAAGACTGGGGGACCGGTAAGGAAACCAAATGCTGGGTCTGGATTTCCAATGAACTTCCTGTCATTTTAAAGATCTGGTTCAGGATAATTCCTGTTACAACGGCAACCAAAGCTCCCGGAAGCATTTTAATCCTTTTAAGAGCCGGAACTTTGTCCCAGGTAATCAGAATCGCTACCGAAATTAAGGTAATAATGATCGCACCCGGCTGAATCGCTCCGAATAATTCTGTAAAATATCCGAAATTAAGACCATTGTCGAATATAGATTCGTGTCCTTCATAATCCTTATCAAATCCCAAAGCGTGGGGAATCTGTTTCAGAATAATGATGATCCCGATTGCGGCAAGCATTCCTTCGATAACGTTATTAGGAAAATAATTGGAAATACTTCCGGCTCTTATAAATCCTAAAATCAATTGCAGCAATCCTGCAATAATTCCGGCACAAAGGAAAAGTTCGAATGCGCCAAGATCTGTAATGGCAGTTAAAACAATTGCCGTTAATCCCGCAGCGGGACCTGAAACGGAAATATTGGAATTACTGATGGATCCTACAACAAGACCTCCGACAATTCCGGCAATGATTCCGGACAAAGGCGGGGCTCCAGAAGCCAATGCGATCCCTAAACATAAAGGAAGCGCTACTAAAAATACCACGAGTCCTGAAGGGAAATTCTCCTTAATTCCTCCGATTAATGATGTTTTTTTCATGATGAAAATGCTGTGAATAGTGATCTGTTTTTATGAACAGACCGTTGTAAAGTTTGGAAAATGTAATTTTTAAAGCACGTGTTTATTCAATATCAATGGTATGACAAAGAATAGCTATCAAAAAAATCTAACGGTAAAATTACGCTTCCGGAGGCGGAGAAAATATGGTAAGTAATGGAGACAGATGAAAAGAATCGTCTATCAGTACAAACGATCTGTCTTCCAGTGAGGGTTCATAAAACTTCAGATAATCGAAAACATCCAGAGTTTTAGGAAGTGTTTTTTCGTAAACTATAAAAGTTGAGGGGTGGGAATGTGGCTCTTCTTCATTAATTACTACATTGGTTCTTGTAAGATCCCAACCGAAAACTGCGGCAATACTCGGTAAAGCCGTAAAGTTGAGAAAAAACAGTAATGTAATAATACTCCAGAGTTTCATTTTACATTCTTTATATAAAAATTATTTGGTCTTTCTGCTCATTACCCAGTCTGAGCTGGTAAGGTTATAAATTTTCTGGATATCTTTTAATATTTTCTCAAAATCGATCTCCAGATCGATGATTTTTCCGGTTCTCAGATCGAAAACCCAACCGTGAACTACTGGATATTCCTCTAAAATATATCTTTCCTGTACACACGCCATTTTGATAACGTTAATGCACTGTTCCTGTACGTTAAGTTCTACCAGTCTGTCGTAGCGTTTGTATTCGTCTGTAATAGAATCCAGTTCGGCCTGATGCAATCTGTATACATCACGGATGGTTCTTAACCACGGATTCAGCAATCCTAAATCCTGAGAAGTCATCGCAGCTTTTACACCTCCGCAGTTGTAATGTCCGCAGACAATAATGTCTTTTACTTTAAGGTGTTCCACGGCATACTGAATAACGGCTGTAGAACTCATATCCAGAGTATTCACCACATTGGCAATATTTCTGTGGACAAAAACTTCTCCCGGTTTGGCTCCCATCAGTTCTTCTGCAGTCGCGCGGCTGTCTGAACATCCGATATAAAGATAATCCGGATGCTGGGTCTTGGCAAGATCGTGAAAAAACTCCGGGTTTTCCGCGATTTTAGACTCTACCCATTTTCTGTTGTTTTCAAAAATAGCTTTGTACGACTGTGACATAAGAGCTTTTTAAAGGATTAATTATTTATTTGGTTTAAATTATTTTCAAAATCAATAGACCAAATCGATAATGATACAAAAATATAATTTTTGAAGAGATTCTAAATACTTTTAACAAAGTTTAATATTAAAATATGCTTAAAATCATAAAAGAGATCATTAAATTATGTTTTTTTATATGGTTTGATGATTCTATGATAAAATTACAAACAATTTGATGATGGTAGCTAAAATATTTTTATTTATCAGATCTTATTATTAATATACCCTTCAGTTGCGTTTTCGGATTCATAAATTTTTGCCGGATTGCCCATCACGACAGAATTTTCAGGGACATTAAAATTTACGTAGGCATTTGGCGCGATAAGAACATTGTTTCCGATGGTAATTCCTCCCACGATAACGGCATTGGTTCCAATCCATACTTCATCTCCAATGGCTGGAAATCCCTGATTTTTTCCACGATTCTGCTGTCCGATGGTTACGCCTTGTGCAATATTGCAGTTTTTTCCGATTTTAGCATTGGGATTAATCACAAGACTTCCCCAATGTCCCAGATAAAAACCTTCCCCGATTTCTGTTTCGGGATAGATCTGGAAGCCGTACTTAATCTGATAATGTCTTAAAACCAGTTTCCAGAAAATATTCAGCAACGGCGTTTTTAGATATTGCTGGCTCTTTCTTAAAACATAAATAAAATGAAGATTCGGATTGATGCATTTTGCCCAGATCTGAAATGGAGAAAGCCATTTTCCGCTTTCCCGGTAAAAATCTTTTTGAAGAATGGAATAGTTTTCTGCCATACCACAAATGTAATAATTCTACAGGTTTAAATTTTTAATCAGTTACAATTCATCCACAATAGAAATAATTTTGCTTACGGAATTTTTCAGATTAAAAGGAATTTCATAATTCATAAGTCTTTCCGGATATTTGTTGAAAAACTCAGGTTCAGATAATGCTTTCTTCATTCCGTTATAAATTCCTTCTTCAGAATTTTCCACAATGAGACCCAATTCACCATCGTTTAACATTTCATTGGCTCCGGAAACTTCAGTAGAAATAATTTTCTTTTTCAGGGTAATGGCTTCAAAAAGAACAGTCGGAAAGCCTTCGTATCTTGAGCTTAAAATATAAAAATCAGCATTTTTAAAATAAGGATAAGGATTGTCTGTAAATCCTAACATGGTTGCTGTTTGATCAACACCAAGCTCAGATTTTAATTTTTTAATGTTTTCAAAATCATATCCGTCGCCGACGATTAAAACTTTGTGCTGAAAACCTTCATTCAAAAGTTTTTTATGAATTTTCAATAACCTGTCGAATCCTTTTTGTGGAAAAACAGTTCCGACTGAAATAAAGGTAGGAACATCCTGATCAAACTGATAGTTTACAACTGCAAGGTCTGCTTTGGCGAGAAACTCTTCGGTGTCTAAAGGATTGTAAATCTTTACAATTTTATGTTTTTCAGTCTCACTTTTAGCTAAATCATGAAAAAGCTGCTCAATTTTTTCAGAAATCACCATGATTTTGTCAAACCCAAAAAACTTACGGATCTCATCATTGGTATAGCCTTTCACCTGTGAAAGATCATTGTGAATCCAGACGATTTTTTTTGAACTTTTTAAAGGAGATCCTAAAATTTCATCCCGCATTCCATGAATGGCAGCGAACTCTATGTCGTACTGCTTATTCTTTAATTTACCCTTGTAAAGAAGATTCGGGAATTTTTTAAGGATCTTTTCATGGATTACACGCGCTGCTTTTCTGGGGATTTCATGAGGACGGTTGGTCGTAATCATTTCGCCTTGATGAAGATGCAGAATATTGATCCAGCCGGGAACTTCAGGCAGATATTTTCCTGAATTCAGATTCAGCAGCAAATCAATCTCATACTTATCGGAGGGCAGATTTTTCAAAAAAGTCACCAAAACTTTTTCTGCTCCGCCATGACGCAGAGAGCCTATACGGATGAGAATTTTCTTTTTAGGCACTATCTTGTAATTTTGAATTTCTCAGGCAGATTTTGAATGAGCCAGTGGTTTAATTTTTTTCGGTCTTTTTCAAGATCAATAGGATAATCTATTGTTGTCTTCTTCAGGACATCGGCATAATCTTCAATCTCGCAGATATATTTTGCGGGATTTCCTGCATAAACAGTGTTTTCGGGCATGGATTCAGATAAAACAGAATTAGCTCCCAAAACACAGTTGTCTCCGATTTCAACATCCTGCAGAATGACTGAATTGCTTCCGATTGCACAGTTTTTTCCCACTTTTATTCTTCCGAAATTTCTTACACTTTCGTAGCCGGTAAGCTTTCTGATGTTAATAGTTGCTCCGGAATGCGTTACAAAAGTCACTCCCGAAGCGATTCTGGTTTCATCACCAATTTCTACAAGAAAAGGTTCGGAACCAAAGGAAACATTATTTCTTACCACCGCATTTTTGCCCAGCTTCAAACCATTATTAACCGAAACCTTGAGATAAATAGAATGCTGAATATCCTGAATAGTGGTAAAGATTTTATTTAAAATTTTATAAATCATCATAGTAAAACAAAAATAGAAATTATTTTATAAATTTGCCTGTTCTAAATAATTAACATAATTACAAACACAATGAAGATCGAGCAATTTTGTGACCTGCTGAAACAAGAGTTAAACGAAACAACCGATATTACTCCGGAAACTAATTTCAAAGAATTAGAGAGTTACGGCTCTTTATCTGCTGTTTTGGTTATGCAATTGATAGAAACCCATTTTAACGTTAAGCTCAACCCAAGAGGTTTCAGAAGTGTGAATACAGTACATGATCTTGTAGAAACTATTGGCGCCGAAAAATTCAGTTAATTCTTAATATTTTTACTCAGCAAAATCTTTTTTACATCAGGGAATATTTGATTTTCGGGACGGTCGATTATCAGAGTTTCTTTTTTGGTAAACCCCAATTTCAGATAATATTTTAATGCATCTGTATTATTTTCCAAAACATTAATATATATCTTATCTGCATTATTGTTTTCAATCTGGTATTGTATTAACCTGTTTGCAATACCTTTATTTCTGAAATGATCATCCGTGAAAATATATTCAATAAAGTATTTATTTTCTGAATAGGTTTTTATATCCGGTAAAGTCTTTGCATTTTTTATAAATGTGTCTAAATGATTTTCTTTTAAATGGATTGGGAATAATTCTCCTTTGTTTTGGTAATAATTTGCATCTGTGTGAATAAGTGCGCACATTCCGGCAGGTTGACCATCAAGCTCTGCAATTGTATACGTATTTAATGAAAGCTCCGTATCAAAATTTTCTTCGTCCAAAAAAAACTGTTCCAGATAATGGTAAGCAGTCTCTTTATCTGTCTCAAAAAGATTGCTGAAAGTATTGCCTTTTCCTGTGCTTTCAATGGCAAAAATTCCTTTAATGATGAATGGAATATCTTCCTTTTTTGCTTTTCTTATGATCATGAAAGTAATTTTTTTAGTTCGTTTCTGTCTATTTTTCCAGAAGTATTAGTAGGAAATTTCTCTACTGTAATGATTTTGGAAGGAATGCAGTAATCAGGCAAATTCTCTTTCAGATGTGTAATAACCGATTCTTCACTGGAGTTAACATCGTTGATGAATAGGACAAGATGGTCATTATCGGCTTTATCTTTATGTATCACAGCTACACTGATTGCATTTTGCAGTTTTTGGTTGGCAAAGTATTCAATCTCTGCCAATTCTAAACGGAAACCGTTGATCTTTGCCTGAAAATCTATTCTGTTGATATAAAAATAATCTCCGTCTTCATCTTTTAAACACCAATCTCCGGTTTTATAGAATACCTGTCCGTCTTTTTGTATAAAGGTTTCTTTCGTTTTTTCTTCGTTTTTCCAGTAAGCCTGTGTTAAAAATTTTCCCGATAATAAAAGTTCTCCTTCAGTGGCATTGGCATCAGAAAAATTCATATGGGTACTCTCCATTGATTTTCCAATGCTTATAATTCCCTTTTTTGCTTTTACAGGATGCTCCACTTTATAACTGCTGCAGAAAATTGTATTTTCCGTAGGTCCATAAACATTGTAAACGGCTGCATTAGGAATGAAATCTTTCCAGCCTTCAATTTGCTTCACGAGTAATGCTTCTCCGCAAAATAGATTTAAGCGTAAACTTTCATTTTTTACGGCAGGATCCAGATAGGGAATAATTAAATTTAAAATACTGGGAACCATTAAGGCCACAGAAATTTCATTAGCTTCCAAAAGATCAAGAATCTGTAGAAATTTTGTTTCGTTTTTGTGAAGTCCCACTACTTTAGCTCCATTTAAAAAAGGAATTAGATAGCTCATCACAGAAAGATCGAAAGTAAGCTCAAACATCTGCAAAACGTTATCTTCACAGGTTAACCTTCCAAAAGTATGATGGAAAGATTCTGAGAAATAATAGAGATTTGAAAATTGTATGGGAACACCTTTTGGGTTTCCTGTACTTCCTGATGTAAAGAGGATATAAGCATTATTTGTTAATGCAGATTCTTTCGGAGGGACAGGTTTGGTTTCAAATGTTTTTTTTGTATCAATTATATTGGTTTTAAAATTTTCCCCAGTTTCTGCAGAGCTTAAGATGGTATCAATATCTGCTTGCTGTATAACATTTAAATTTTTAGTTAAAGGAAAATCAGGATGTATGGGAACGTATGTTTTTCCCTCAAACCAAATGGCCAGAATGGCAGCATACATGTAAACGTCATCTGTAAGATAAATTCCGATATTTTGAGAATTTACATGGTGAAGCTGATGCCGGATCTGATCTGTTATGTTTAAAACTTCCTCATAGGAAAAAGTCTTATCTTCAATCTGAAAACACTCTCGGGTTTTATGCTTTAAAAATGATTGGTATAAATTTTCTATAAAATAATTCATCGAAGGATATGGGTGTGCTGTTATATTTTTCTTGAAGGTACTATTCTGATCTTATTTTTTAAGTAGAGATTCAATAATTTCTTCTACCGTGTCAAAGATTTTTTTATTGTCGAAGCGGTCTTCAATATTTTTTAAATTCGCCTGAATATTGGCAACCGTATTTTTATTGGTGAGAAATTCTTTTATTCCATTATACAGGCCTTCTTCGGAATATTCGGTAAGATAGCCTGTAATATTATGGTCTATCATTTCTGGAATTCCGCCAACATTGGTCGCTAAAATCGGCTTTTGAAGGATTAATGTTTCTGCAATAATTAATGGCCATCCTTCACTTTCAGAAGGCATAATGTAAAAATCAGCATTTTTTACAAAAGGATACGGATTCATTTGCGTACCAAGAAGCTTAAATGAATTTTGAACACCCAGTTCTTCTATCCTTTTAGCCAGAACTTCATAATCTTCGCCATCACCAATGATATGGATGTTGTGAATAAAGCCGTCATTCAAAAGTTTTTTATGGGTTTCCAGCAGTTTTCTGTATCCTTTTCTGAAATGAAGCCTTCCCACAGAAACAAAAGTAGGAACGTTACCAAAATCAACAGGAAAAGATTTAGCTTTAATTTTTAGTTCTTCAATCGGGATGGCGTTAAGCACAACTTTACCAGGAGGAAATTTTTCATCCGGAAATTTTTCATCCAGTGCATCTTTACATTGTTGAGAGCCATAAATAATATAATCAAACTGCTTCATATTATCAAAGATCTCTTTACGATAAGGATCAAATCCATCCAAAGTTAAGTCGGAATGAAGCCAGGCGATTTTCTTTGAATTTTTATTGGTAGAATTTAATACCGCTTTATAGATCGAATAGGTGGTTGCAATTTCTACATCATATTGTTCCCCCAAAAGCCTATCTGCAATTTTGGGATCTTTTTCTGCCTTATTCAGTTTCAGTTTTCTTTTTGCCAACTGAATTTTCTGAAGAAACGAATTTTTTGAGAAGTCTTCTTTTCCGTCTGTAAGGTATACTTTTCTTACATGTTTCGGAAACTCATTTCTGAGTTCTCCCTGATTGATATTTAAACAAATGGTAAAATCAAACTTATCTTGGCTAAGATTGTGGAACATACTTAAAACTACTTTTTCCACACCGCCCATTTCCATAGAACGATGCCTGAAAAGCACTTTTATTTTATTATTTTTCGTCATTAACTAAAGATTTGTTGAGCAAGTATGATCAGTTTCTTTTTTATTCTGAATGAAAGGGAATTCTGATATTCTAAAAGTCTGTAAATTTCCTGAGAACTGTTGTACTCTTTCGGGATTGCTTTTCCGTTTATGGAAGATAACTTTCTGCGTTTCATGGTATTGAAAATGACTTTGGCAAAATATTCCCTCGATTTGGGGCGGTTGTCATTTTGAGAAATACCTCCGGAATGAAGCCTGTAAAGATAATTTACCTCGTTAATAAATTTTACCTTACCTTTTTCATACATTTTTAAATATAAATCCTGATCTTCAGCAATCTTCATTTCCGTGTTCATTTTTTCCGTCTGATTATAAATGCTCTTTCTGAAACACACGAAATGCACAATATTTACAGGGCAGTTGAAAAAAAACGGACTGTTATTAATAACCTGCTGAGCGATTTTAGGAACCTCCAGAATTTTCAGATTTTTATCACATTTTGCAAATTTGCTGTAAGTAAGAACAACATTTCGTTGCTTTTGAAAAATTTTTATGCTTGAAGAGAGCGCATTCGGTGTAATAGCGTCATCAGGATCTACAAAGCCGCAAATATCACCTTCCGCCAGTTCAATCAGTTTGCTTTTTGTGATTCCTACACCGCTGTTTTCTTCATTTCTGTAAATTTTAAAACGTTCATCACTGCCGGTTAATTCTTTAATTACCTCCACGGAATCATCTGTAGAAGCATCATCCAGAATAATCGCTTCCCAGTTTTTATAATCTTGTGCTATAATAGAATCATAGCATTCTTTAAAGAATTTTCCATTGTTGTAATTGGCAATCAGAACAGAAAACTTCATCTTATTGTGTTAATAAATTTTTACAAAGATAATTATATCCTAAAGATAACAGAAAAATCTTTATTTTTGTGGCTTAAATTTAACACAGTGAGCGAAATATCCAGAGTTCTCAAAACGTTTATAGCCTATCTTAAAAGACCGGATCTTTACCCTGAATTAGGGCGTAAAATTGTAAAAAATACCGTAAACCGGGGAAATGCCTTTAAAGGAAAAGAAAAAACAAATTCCTGGGCTGCCTCCAGAGCGGTTTCTCAAAAGCAGGCGGTTTCCCAGCTTTTCGGGATCGATATTGATCCTTTTCAGAAAGATTTCGCTGAAATTTTAAAAGATTCTGAAAGAAGACAGAATGAATGTCCGATTAAAATGGGAGGAGCGGGAGCTTTAGAACTGATTTATTATTCCTGCGAGTTTACCCATGCTAAAAATGCAGTGGAAACCGGCGTTGCGTATGGATGGTCTTCTTTGGCAGCATTACTTTCCTTAACTAAAAGAAACGGAACATTATACAGTTCGGATATGCCTTATCTGGCGCAGGATGGCGATCAGTATGTAGGATGTATTGTACCTGAAAGTCTTACCTCCAGCTGGAAATTATACCGTTTTGCGGATAGAGAATCTCTTCCTAAAATTTTTGCTGATAACGCATCTTTTGATGTAGTGCATTATGATTCTGATAAGAGTTATAATGGGAGATTCTGGGCTTACAACGAGCTTTACCTGCATTTGAGAAAAGGTGGAGTTTTCATTAGTGATGATATCGGAGACAATTCTGCCTATCAGGATTTCTGCGAAAAAAACAACATCGAAACTACAGTAGTAGAGTACGAAGGAAAATACATTGGTGTTTTTGTTAAATAAAAACTTTTAAGTGTATTTTTGATTCGTGAAAATTAGTCAGATTACATTTACAAGATTTCTTGCAGCCCTAGCAATTGTGATTTTCCATTATGGTGAAGGTGCTTTTGTTTATAAAATAAAATATATTTCGGAGATTTTTGCTAAGGCGAATATTGGAGTAAGTTATTTTTTTATTCTTTCGGGATTTATAATGATTGTTGCGTATCATTCCAAAGAAAAAATAAATTACATTGATTTTTACCGCAACAGGGTCGCAAGAATTTATCCGCTGTATGTAATCGGACTTATTCTATATTTATTTACACGATCTCAGGAAACTGCTTTTTTCCCGATTATTGCATATTTGTCTGGTGTTCAGAGCTGGCTTCCCGGTAAAGCTTTAATTTTGAATTTTCCGGGATGGTCGATTTCTGTAGAGTTTTTCTTTTACCTGATTTTTCCTTTTTTGTATAATTATATTTACTCAAAAAATTATAAATTCATCTGGATTACTGCTGTTCTCATCTGGATTGCCACTCAGGTTTTTTGCAACTACTTCATGTTTTCAGGATTGTATGAAGGAAGATTTTCCAAAAGTCACGATTTTATTTCTTACTTTCCGTTATTGCATATTAACGAATTTTTAATCGGAAACCTTGCAGGAATATTTTTTGTTAAAAATTTTAAACAGAAAAACTATGACTGGGCGATATTTCTGGTTTTCAGTTTAATATTATTTTCCCTGCTGTTTGTACCTCTATATTATCATGATGGATTAATGGCTGTATTTTTTGTTCCGCTGATTGTTTTAATCTCTCTGAACAATGGTTTTTTAACCAGAATAATGTCTATAAAGCCTTTGGAATATATGGGAGAAATCAGCTATGCCATCTACATTGTTCACATTCCTGTTCTGTTTATTTTAAGGTCGTTTTTGTGGGATTATTTCAGAATCTATGATAGAAGTATCATCTTTTGGATCTATATTCCTGTTTTAATAATTATTTCAGGCATTTTTTATCAATTGATAGAAAAACCCTGCAGAGATTATTTAAAGAAGATAAAATTCGGATAATATTACTTTTGCGATAAATGAGCCATACATATTGCTTATATTTAAAAAGAAGAATTAAAATTATCTTAAAAAAGTAATTATTTACTTTGATTTTTCTTCAAAAGCTGAAGATTATATTTATACAGATGCAAACCATATGTACAAAGAATCCGGAAAAGTTTTTACCTCACAGATCGCGGATTCTATACTTATAAATTCGAAACATTTAAAATAAATATTCTCTGAAATTGATATTATAAAGTCCGGAGCGAATGCTTCTGTAGTCTGTAAAAAGATACTTGGTAATCATTCCCCATTTTTTAAACGTTGGAGCAAGAGCTATTTCGTAGCTTCTGTGCATTCTTTTGATGTGTAATTTTATATCTTCCGGAATGGTGTTTTCCTTCTGTGCCCATTCGTTTACTTCTTTCCACAGCAGAACCCGGGTTATGGCAGGATTTACTTTTTTAGAATCTACTGCTGTAATTCTGTTACTCTCGTGAACGCCTCTCATGGCAACCGCTTTATCGAGAATTCCCGGATAAAGCTCAAGATAATAAGATGATCTGAACAAGAATTCTGTATCCTGATGAAGCCTTAAATGCGTTTTGAAAAAAGGATTGAGCTTTCTGACCATAGACTCTCTCCTGATCGTTAAACAATCGATACTGAAAAGCCCAAAGCTTCCTCTCATATTGAGCTGACCCGGAAAAACGTCTCTGGGATCGTGCTTCTTATAAACGGTAGTTAAATTATCCTTAAAAAGACTGTAATACTGTTCTTTTGCTTTTTCAGAATAGTAATGAACTCCTAAAGCACCGTAAACACCTTCTACTTTTGGATCTTTAAATAGTTCTTTTTCGGCATCAAAACGGTTGGGCAGATAATAATCATCTGCATCCAAAAAAGCAATAAAGTCTCCGGTAGCTTTTTCCAGTCCTAAATTTCTTGTTTTTCCCGCTCCGTGATTTCCTTTGTCGGGATGCTGAAAAAGCTTTACCCGATCATATTTTTCTGCTAATTTTTCACATACTTCTAAAGCATTATCAGGAGATTGGTCTTCAATTAAAATAACCTCATATACTTCCTCAAACTGAAGAGCGGATTCCACAGCCTGAGTTACATATTTTTCGGCATTGTAAACGGGAGTTATGACGGAGATTTTCAATTTAGATCTATGTTAATTGGTTTTATAATCCAGTTGTCCTGGAATACATTTGCAAAATCACTTTTCTGAATAATTTTATTATGTACTCTGCTGTATATTTCAAATTTATTATCATTGAAAAAATTGTACAGATCTTCAGGAGTATAGGAACCTTCCTCAGAAATCCACTGTCTGTCGTATTCCAGAAAAATTACAGGTCTGTTTTTCAGGATAATTTCCTTATTTCCAAGAATTACTACTGCTTCATATCCTTCAACGTCTATTTTCATGAGATCAAAACGAGTTTCCCCAATAATGTTTTCCAGGGTATCTGTTTTTACGATGATTTTATTGGTATGCTCATTGGCTCTGTCTATAAAAGAACTTGCTCCCGCATGATCCTCAATAAAATTGAATTCCTTAGTTTCTTTTTTATTGCTGATTCCGAGATTAAAAGTTTTTATATTCTGAATATTATTTTTAGCAATGCTTTTATTAAATTGTTCATATACTTTGGGGATAGGTTCAAAAGCATATATTTCCTTACAATATGAACTTAATATCAAACTGTGCTGACCGATATTTGAGCCAATATCCAACATTGTTTTGCCTTTATTCAGCTCGTTATACATATCATCGATAATATCTTTTTCGTAAATACCATTCTTAAAGATCATCATATCTACATATCCGAATTTTCTGTTTAGAATAATCTTGGTTTCTTTTTCTCTGTATTTTATGGTATACGTGGTAACGCTGTCGAGGTAAGAGATATTGAGTTTTCTTTTAACAAAATTGAAAACTCCTTCTTTAAATAGGACATTACTAAATTTTTTTACTGTATTCATGTTTATAATTTTATCGGATAAATTTTATGCTTCTGTGTTCCGCCTGTAAATATATAAGTTTTTTCTCTTCGATGCTTTTATTAAGGCGTTTTACCAGAGCTTGCGGAGTGAGATAGTCGCTATAATAATCTAAAACATTTTTTCTCATTGCAGCAATTTCCTGCTCCTGAAAAGTGAAAATTTCGTCTTTAAGAATTTGTTCTAAATGATTAAGATCTTCAAATACAATTGCATTCATTTTATGCTGAAGATTAGGATACATTACCTCAGCATATTCTTTTTGTATGAGAGGAATGGTGCCAACTGACATTGCTTCAATCACGTTATGACAAAGCGGCATTACGACTCCGGGACAACATAAATAAAAGTTGAAATAGGAGAGTAGTTCCCGGATATCCTCCATTTTTATAGGATAATTTTCCTTGATCGCGAAAACATATTTTTCATCTAAATTCTCATTTGAAGAGACGATATCATTTTTACCATGAATAGAAACAAAGTTCTCTTTTTTCTGAAAAAAATCTAAAAGCGCAACCCGTGTTTCCACTGTAAAAGCAGTTCTTTTGATATCCAAATAAGCTTTAGCATCAAAATTTCCATAACAGAAAATAGAATTGAACCTTTTTCTGTCAGTATCCACTTTATGGTTCCATATTTCTTTATTATACATGAATGGATGAAAACTCATAGGAATATGAAAAGCATTTTCATCAATATTCTTATGCTCGAAATAAGTGGAAAAGTAATCAGGACTAAACATTTCATCGTTTATTTCGATAAAATTTTCAGGAAGATTTTTTTTGTGAATGCTTAAAAAGTTTTTCTCCCGGACAATAAGTCCTAAATAGCGGTCTTTATTTCTTAAATTTCTGAATCTTGCAAAATTCATAGGATAAATAATGTTGTATCCTGAAAGTTGATAGAATTTAACCAGCAAATAAAAAAAACGATGGTATAGATTCGGGTTTTTAAAATTGATCAATAAAGTTTTGTCCTTCTTCGGCGGACTGTAAGATTTTAATTTCACATAAGCCAAAGAATCGCTCACAAGCCTTTTGATCTGGTTAATTTTTGTATTAATCATGAGGATTGTTTAAAGCATGAAACCGATATCTTGTTTTCAGAAATTCCGGATTTTGTAGTGCTGTAGCTAAAAATGAAAACCATTTTTTTAATCCCTTCTGATTCGCTATTTTGAAGCTGAAATAATCTAACGCTATTTTTTTTGCGTATTCTTTTTCTAAAGAATTGGCTTTGCTCCACAAATAAACTGATTCACTGTATAGCAAACTGTTTTTATAAAATTTTGAAGAATAAGGCTTTATCTTGGTAATTCTGTTGTCATCATGAATTCCTCTCATGGCAATCGCCTGATCGATAATTCCGGACTTTAGATGACAGAGATATGCCAGTTTAAGATTGAAATCGGAATCCTGATGTACGCGGAGATTTACATTAAAACGAAGATGAACTTTGTCTAAAGCAGATTTTCTCACTGTTAACGTATTCAGATGAAAAAAAGAGCCAAATGTTTTTGAAGTTAAGCCTAGTAAACCTCTGAAAACCTCTCTTCCTTCCGCAGGATAATTTACGGTGGTAAGATTAGATTCTTTAAATTTCTGCTGAAATTCCTGTTTGCCTTTTTCCGTTAAATATTCCACGCCAATTGCACCAAAAACACCATCGATTTTTGGATCTTTGAAAAGTTCTTTTTCCGCATCAAAGCGATTGGGAAGATAATAATCATCCGCATCCAGAAATGCTGTGAAATCGGCGGTTGATTTTTCAATTCCTAAATTTCTTGTTGCTCCTGCGCCATGATTTCCTTTGTCAGGGTGTTGAAATAATTTAATTCTGGAATTTTCTGAAGCAAGTTCTTTGCAGATTTCCAGAGAATTGTCTGTAGAACAATCCTCTGCCAAAATAATTTCTATTACTTCTTCAAATTGCAGAGCAGATTCCACCGATTTTCTTAAAAATCCGGAAGCGTTATAAACGGGGATGATAACAGAAATATTCAGGTTCATTCTTTTATTTCTAAAATGATACTTTCTTGATAAGGTCGAGCAAATTCCTCCGGAATATCGAAGGATTCCTGGCTTTCCGCTTCATTAACATGACGTCCTTCGATCGCAATTTTTTCCGTAGCTTTTCTCAAAAACCAGATGTATTCAATATCAATATGTCCGATATCGATTGCCCAATAATTGTCTTTAGCCAGATCGTAAGCCAAAATCGTTGCGGAGGGACCTAAAGCCGCCAAAATAAGTCTGTCTTTTCCAAATTCCGCTGCTGCATCAAAAATTTTATCATAACATCTGAATGCATTCTTTTCGGGACAGATAATCCTTTTAAGAGAAGCTGCATTTTCAAACAGATCATTTCCTACACCCAGTCTGGAATATCTTCCCTCAATTATCAGGATATCTTTTTTATCCCATATCTTTTTGAGAGATTTAATGATGTCTAAATTCCTTTTTTCAGATTTATCTTCATAACCGAGATAAAATCTTGTAATGAATGAATTTCCGTAGGTTTTGTTTTTATCTAAAAAAGGAGAAACTCTGGAACCGTAATTATTAATGAATTTTTTCCACCAATATTTTGTAATAATATCAAAAGAATGTACTGTAGCAAGCGGTTCAGGAAGACATACCAAGTGGTTTTTGAGATCTGAGGCAATCACTTCGCGCATTTTTTTCCGGATTATTTCGCTGTTTTCCTGAAATTCCAGTTCGTACTGCGGAAGCATCAATCTGAATTCTCCATCTCCAAACCTGCTTACGGAAAGTTTGTTTTTAATAATATCATCAATAGTATCTTTTATATTCAGAATACGGAAAGACGGAAAGTCTGCACGAAGCTTTCGGGTATTAAAAAGCCACTGATAATAATAGAAACGGGACGTAATTCTTTTTTTCAGACTCATGATTACAAATATTTTTCGTTGTTATGAGCCCAAAGAGCCAACTGCAAAAGACACCAGTGTTTGTAATCTTTGGTCAGTAAATTCTGAGTAGCCTTAAAATCGATGTAATTAAAAATTTTCTGATTGGGATTTTTTAACAGTTCATCGGAAAAGCGGAGAAGGTTATCTTCTGTAAACCAGTTTTTAACATTCATTCCGAATCCCTGTTTATGTCGTTTTCTAATGGTTTCCGTCCAGTAAGAGCCCATAGATTCGCGAAGGATAATTTTATCGTTATCGTTACTAAGTTTAAGATTTTCCGGAAGCTGAATGCAGAATTCTGCGAAATCCAGATCAAGAAACGGCGTTCTTACTTCTAAAGAGTTTGCCATTGCCATTCTGTCGGATTTTACCATCATATTGGACGGTACAAAGTCTTCAATATCCAGTCGCATGATATCATTTAATGAATCCGGATCTGGGATAAAGCTGTAAGGCTGATCATAATCCGAATGCAGTCCTAAAGCCTGTCTTTCTTGCTTTGAGAAAGCTCTTCTTACATAGTTTTGGTGAAACTCAAGAATGCTTTTGTTTTCAATATTCTGTTGACTGATAAAAGAGATAGGTTTTATTTTCTGATACAGTTTTAATCCAAACTGGGCAATAATATTTTTGTAACTGAAATGATTTCTCAGTTTATTTTCAATGGTGTAAAAGTTATAGCCGCCGAATAATTCATCTCCTACATCTCCCGAAAGCACAACGGTAAGATTTTTACGTGCATTTCTGCAGATTTCAAAATGTGGAATTGAAGAATAATCCGCAAAAGGTTCATCGAAAAAAGGAGAAGTTTTTAAAAGAGCCGTTACGAGATCTTCCTTTTTTTCGTGAACTTCAATATGATTGGTATTGTATTTATCGGCTATTTCTTTGGCATATTTTAGTTCGCTGTCTTCGTGATCGTAGCCAAAACTTATGGTTGTCTGTTTGGGTAAAAATTCGGCAACAAGTCCTACAATGGAAGAAGAATCTAAACCTCCACTCAGAAAACTTCCTACTTCAACATCGGCTACCAACTGTTTTTTCACAGCATTCTTTAACAGATAAGTAAATTCTTCCTTGGCATCGGATAAACTTATGGTTCTGTCTTTTTTGGGAAGACTGTAATATCTTGAAACGGAGATATTGCCCTCTTTCCAGATCAACTGATGAGCAGGAGGGAGGGCATGAATATTTTCGTAAATACTCTGATATGTACTTACATACCCATGCTGAAGGTAATGAGAAAGCGCGAGATTGCTTACTTTTGAACGGATAAGCCCTGAAGCGAGGATTGCTTTGATTTCTGAGGCAAAAATAAATTCATTATTGTTTCCAATTGCATAATAAAAAGGTTTTTCTCCAAAACGGTCTCTTGCACAGAACAGTTCCTGTTTTTCGTTATCCCAGATGGCAAAAGCAAACATTCCCGGAAGATCATGGATGAGGTTTTCTTTTTTCCTCTGATACATGGCAAGAATTACCTCCGTATCTGAACTTCCACGATAAGGATATTCTGGATAATGTGCCTTAATATCCTGATAACCGTAGATTTCTCCGTTCAGTACGATGCATTCGTCTTTTGTAGAGGAAAACATGGGTTGTTTTCCGTTTTCGGAAAGATCAATAATAGAAAGTCTGCGATGTCCTAAAGCTGCATTTTCGTAAAATTCAAAGTGAGAAGAATCCGGACCGCGATGCGCAATGGCATCGGTCATTTTTTTCAGTTCTTCCTGATAATTTCTGGCGTTGTTGGTAATGATTCCCGCTATTCCGCACATACCTTTTAATTTTAATTGATCTTACTTATTTTTCGCAATAGAAAATGTCTTCATCAGGATTAAGACCAAATTTCTTATATTTTTCCGAAATATTTATTCTTTTTACTTTAAAACCAACACTTTCCAGCCTTGATACATAATCCTGTCCGTAAATTCTCACATGATCGAACTGTCCAAATAATTCTTCTCTTTTATTTCGATCGGTGATGGTGAAATCTTCATGGGTCTGCTGATTATTTTTGGAAATAGGAACCTGCAAAACAGCATGACCTCCCGGTTTTAAGACTCTGTGAAGTTCCTTCATTGCTTTCGTATCTTCAGGAATATGTTCTAAAACATGATTGCAGATGGCAAGATCAAAATGATCATCTTCATAAGGAATATCCATCACATTCATATTTTTTACATGACTTGGATAATCATATCCTTTTGTAAATAAATCTCCGCAGATGTATTCTTTTACATTTGATTTTAAAAATATATTTGAAAGCTTGGGTTCCGGAGCAATATGCAGAATGCTGAAATTTTTGTTGTCTGTAACTTTCAGTTCTTCAATTAAAAATGCATATAAAAGTCTCTCTCTGTCTCTTGAATGGCATTTATAGCATCCTGCAGCGCGTCTTCCGCCGCCAATTACCTGTTTGTCTCTTAGTACTTTAAGATCATGCCCTACAACTTCCAGATCTTTAGAATCGTAACCGCAATAGGGACAGTGATAGGTGGAACCTGAATGGGAAAGTAGTTTTATTTTGTTTGCAATTTTATTTATCATTTTAAGTATTTTTAAATATTGAATATGGATTTACAGGTTCAGAAATGAGGGCGATTTCTTTTCTACGATATTTCTGAGTTCAGTTAATTTTTTTTCCTCGGAAACGATTTTCTTATATTTTGATGCTAACTTCTGATAGTTATTTTTCTTTCCGGTAAACATATTTTTTAGCATACTTTGTTTGAGTGCTTTTTTCTCTGCCTTCAGAGAATCCGGAATAGAGGGATTCATGATGTTGGTTTCTATTCTGAGGTCTTCGTATTTTGTATAATCGACCTTAGACAGAGACTGTTTTCCGTCATGTACCACTTTGCTCTCCGGAACAAGTAACGTTTTCTTCTTGTGGAATAAAATGCGGTTTACATATTCTAAATCTTCGCCGTAATGAAAAAAATAAGGGTTGAATCCTCCTACCACGTCAATGGTTTCTTTGGGTAGAAACCAATGAGCAGCATTGATGAAGCTTATTTCGTAAAAGGGCTGTAAAGTCTGGAAATAGAGATCAGAGATCAGTCTTGTTTCAAAATTATGGGCAATGTATTTATCAAGAAAAATATCCAGTTTCTTTCCGGTTCCGTCGATATGCATCGGGCTCAGTATGCCTATTTCTTTTTTGTCGGGATGAAGATTGTAAACATGAAGGAGCTTTTCCAGGCTGTCACTAAAAATCCATGCATCCTGATTCATCAGATAAAAAAAATCGGCTCCTTTTTGATAGGCTTTTTCGATCCCGATATTATTGGCTTTTCCGAATCCCAGATTCTTTTCAGACTGAATTAATTCAACTTCGGGAAAATTTGCCGTAATGTATTTTTGTGTGCCGTCTGTGGAACCATTGTCTACCACAATACAGTAAACAGGAACAGAAGACTGCCTTAAACTTTTAAAGCATTTTTCTGCCCATTTCATGGCATTGTAGGTAACAATAATAAAATAAATTTTAGGCATTTGTGTTCTATTCTAAATATATTTTTCAGCTAAATTTTTTAAATAATTTTCAGCATCTATTCCTCTAAAGAAATCGTTTACCGATTCATCAAAATCAACTTTATAAAAATCTCCTTCATCCGATTCCTGATAATTCGCTTCTTTTTGCAGCTTATTCCGTATGGCTTCTACAATTTCCTTTAAATCATAATAATACGGATAGGCAAAGTTAATGGTTTGGTTATTAACATTTGCACAGTTTGATTCTAAAAATTCCGTAATATCATCAATATCCAGCAATAATCTTCTGGCTTTCTGATGCAACATAAAATTACTGCCCTGTATAATCTGTGTTTTAAGGAAATTAAACAGGGTATTCGGGTTTCCGCCTTTGCCTACAATATTACCGACCCTTAGAATGATATAGTTTTTGCAGTTTTCTTTTATGAAATTTTCAATTTCCAGTTTGTGCAGAACATATGGGCTTTGCTGTTTTGAAAGATCATTCACACTTAAAGTAGAAAAATAAAAAAGCTTTTTTTCCTCATGTGGTATTATGCTGTTTTTTAGAAGAGAAAATTCTCTTTCAAATTCCGAGCTTCTTATTTCGAGGGAATTTGAAACTCCGGAAGCAAAGTAAAGATGGTCTTTGGAATCGATATTTTTTAGTGAGTTGGCAATGAGTCCGTTTCCTATAATCATGCAAATAAGCCTTTTAATAAATTTTAATTCTCTGTGCGTTTGTTGATATTTCCGGAATATCTTATGTATTGATAATATTTTTTTAAGATTTCCAAATGATCTCTAAAATTAAGTTTTTTAGGATAAAATTGTAATGTAAATAAAATATTTTTTCGATTAACCGGATAATATCTGAAATAATTATACAAAAAACCTTGAAATACTTCTTTTTCTACGTCAGGATCTATTTTGTGTTTAAAATCTGATCCTAATTTTTCTTTAACTTTTATATTGGCGTCTAGCCACTTTTTATCAAGATTTCCGCTGGAAAAATGTTTTATTAAGATATCATCTATTATATAATTTTGGAATTTTCGGGAAACTCTTAAACTGAGATCCAGATCATAACCATGAAATCCTTTTAAATTTTCATCAAATCTAAATTCATTATAATTTTCTTTCCTGATTGCCATGAATACACCATCTACAGCGAAAACTTTAGTACTGTTTTCTTCTGTGGAATTAATGTGAAAGAACCCTGTATTCTCTTTATTGCCCTGTAAAATATATACAGAATTGTACTTTTCAGCAACCGTCCAGCTTGATGGAGCAAATGGCACATAGGATGAGCCCGCAACGCCCACAATTCCTGTACTTTCTTTTTGTAAATGATGCAGCAATTTGTTTCCCCAGTTTCTGGTATAAAAAATAATGTCTTCGTGTAGAAAAAGAAGATTTTCGAATGTGGATTTTTCTGCTCCCGAATTGTATGCTTCCGTAATGCTCATCACATTCGGATTCCATATCTGGATAATTTCATACCGAAAATCTTCTCCGATCGTCTCCCTGATATTTTCGGTAAGCTGATCGAAGTAGTGTTTTTGATAGGATGAAATGATGATGGAGAGCATTCTAGGAGAACTTTATAATTAGTTTAAATAATATTCTGTTGATGAAATTTTTATTTACTTTTTCGTTATAAAAATCTAAGTTATTTTTTAAATTTTCCTGCTGCTCAAAGTTTTCAATAGCATTTTTATTTTTTGGCAGGTATTTTTTAAGATGCTTTTTATAAATGTAGTTTAGAGAGAAGTCTATTTTATTTTTATCCTGATTAATTGCAACATCCATAGATTCTTCCTTTCTCCTATAAAAAAAGCCTACGTAATCCATGCACAGCACTTTATTGTTCCCATCCAAAATGGATAACCAAAAGTCCCAATCTTCCTTTCCGTAAATCAAATGAACGTCATATCCATTTGCGATTTTCCAATCTTCTTTTTTAAAAAATGCGGAGCAGAATATTAAGTTTTCTACAAGTAAATGTTGATATCGGTAGCTGGGTAATTTCCATGGATGGTTTACTTTATCAAAAAACTCAGCTTTACAATAGATTACGGTATATCCGTCATTAAATTTTTGTGAAGCCAGTTCCAAATACTGATTTCCAATTTTATCATCGGAATCTAACGGAAGAATCCATTTTCCTTTTGCTATTTCAATTCCTGCATTTCTCGCTGAAGAAAGACCTCCGTTTTCCTTATGTAGATAAGTAAAACGATTGTCCTTTTCTATCCATTTTTTAGATACTGCTTCTGTATGATCCGGTGAACCATCGTTAACGATAATACATTCCCAATCCTTAAAGGTTTGATCCTGAACCGATTGCAGGCATTCATCAAGATATTCTGCCTGATTGTAACATGGAACAATGATGGAAATTGTAGGATTCATTTTTAGATAATTTTATTCAAAAGCTTATAAACAGGTCGCGGAATTTTATTTTTTAAAGCAAAATTGAGCCTTTTAAGGTGATAGGGATAATTGTTATATGCCTGAAGATATTCTTGAGAAAATTTTTCTCCATTAAGATACAGTTTTTGTGTTTTGCTGTTAATCTTTTGTTTTACGGCTCCATCTTCATCAAAAAGCATTTGAAGCAAAAGGGTTTCCTTTTCAATTCTTTCTTTTGCTAATGATGAAATGTTGGTTGTATGGGTTCTATAATAAGCTAATTTTTCTGGAATATATGCAATATAATATAAAGCGTTAATTTTTAGCCATCTGAAATAATCTTCAATTAATAAATCCGATTTATATTTGCCTGTTTCAACTAAGACATCTTTTCGCATTAAAACAGTAAGAGCAGCAATTCGGTTATTTTTAATTAATTCTTTTCGGAATAAATCTTTATCAATATTTCCTAATGTATTGTAATCGGCAAGATCTTCAGTAATTTCAGATTTTTCATTTACAAAATAAGTGTCTGTGAATGCCATTCCGTACTCATCTCCCAGTCGTTCAAGCTCTTTAACAGATTTTTCAATGGCTTCAGGATGAAGATAATCGTCTGCAGCGATTACTTTTACAAACTCCCCTTTTACTGATTCTATACATTCATTAAGCATTGTTGCCAGACCTGTATTTTTTTGATGGAAATTTTTTTCAGCAGGATAATTATTTTTGCTCAGCCACTGTTCAAAAGTTTCAGTAGAATTATCTTTAGAAGCATCATCAGCTACTATAAGCTGTATATTTTTATAGGTCTGATTTTTTATGCTATCAAGATTTTCCTCAATATATTTTGAATGATTATAGGAAACTACTATAACTGTTACTAAAGGGTTTTCCATTAGAACGTATTTATTATATCTATAATTCTGAATACTTCCTCCTCTGTCATCACGGGAGAAATCGGTAAGCTTAATACTTCACGATGAATTTTCTCTGTAATCGGTAACTCCAGTGCTTTAAGATGAGAATAAGCTTCCTGATGATGAGGTGGGATTGGATAATGAATTAAAGTCTGTATTCCGTTTTCCTCAAGATAGTTCTGAAGTTGATCTCTTTTTTCTGTTCTGATCACAAAAAGATGGTAAACATGGCTGTTCTCTTCGGTTTTATGATTTGGAAGTATAATTGAAGGATTGACTATTTCAGCAAGATAACGATTGGCAATCTCTTTTCTTCTGTTGTTTTCCTCATCCAGATATTTAAGTTTTACAGAAAGCACAGCTGCCTGAATTTCGTCTAATCTTGAATTATAGCCTTGATACTGATTAACATATTTTTTCTGAGAACCATAGTTGGCTAAAGCTCTGATACATTTTGCAAGGGTTTCATCCTGACAAGAAACTGCACCTCCATCACCTAAAGCACCTAAATTTTTTCCGGGATAAAAGCTGAATCCTACTGCATCACCCAAACTTCCGGATTTTTTACCTTTCCAGACAGCTCCGATAGCCTGTGCATTATCTTCTATAATTTTCAGGCTGTATTTTTCGGCAAGGGCTTTAATTTCTTCCGAGAAAACGATACTTCCATATAAATGAACCAAAAGAATGGCTTTGGTTTTGGAAGATATTTTTTCTTCTATTTTATTAATATCAATATTATACGTTTCAATATCCGGTTCTACCAAAACAGGAACCAGTTTATTATCTGTGATCGCAAGAAGTGATGCAATGTATGTATTCGCAGGAACCAAAACTTCATCTCCTTCCTTCATTACTCCCAATTCTATATATGCACGGAAAATCAGCCTTAAAGCGTCCAGACCATTGGCAACTCCTATAGCATGAGGAACTTTGCAATAGGCTGAAAGCTGTTCTTCAAAGGTTTTTACTTTCTCTCCCAGCAAATACCATCCGGAACGGAAAGTTTCTAATAAAGCTTCCTCAATCTCCTGTTGATGAGAAAGATTTATTTTTTGTAAGTCCAGAAATTTAATCATTGTTATTTTTCTTTAAAAATTTTGCGGGATTTCCCACCCATATTTCATTATCGGGAATATTTTTTGTTACTACACTTCCGGCTCCTACAAGTGCATTTTCCCCGATTGTTACTCCTGCTAATATTGTTGCGTTTGCACCAATGGAAGCGCCTTTTTTCACCAGAGTTTTTATAAGTTTAAATTCTTTATTTTTTGATTTCGGAAATAAATCGTTTGTAAAGGTAGCGTTCGGACCAATGAATACATTATCTTCAAGAGTAATTCCGTCCCATATTTGTACTCCTGGCTTTATGGTAACGTGATCACCAATTATGGCATCGTTTTCTATCAGTACCTGACAGTTTATATTACAGTTTTTACCAATAGTCGCATTTTTCAAAATCACACAAAACTGCCATATCATGGTGCCTTCACCTATGTTTTTAGATTGAACGTCGGCTAATGGATGTATCATGTTTTATAATTTTTAAACTCATCAAAATCTCTGAAATAATCTTTCTCGTCATATAATTCTGAAGCCAAGCACAATAAAACTGCACTATGGCTGAATTTTATATCTCTCCAAATTAGTTTTGGAATATAAAGTCCTTTGGATGGAGTATCCAGAATAAAAGTTTCATTATTCCCTTCCATATCTAATGTATTAAACTCTATAGTCCCGGAAACTGCAAAAATAATCTGCTGAAGCTCTTTGTGTGCATGCCCACCACGAATAACGTCCTGCGGCGTGTAGTACGTCCAGTAAACTCTCTTTATTTCAAAAGGAACGTTTTTTTGTTCTTCAGCTACAGTAATATAACCCAGATCCTGAGAACCTATTTTAGAAAATTCTATGATATGTGGAGGCATAATTTTTATTGTTTGTTAATCTTTCTTTGTTCCTTCAATTCCATAGGAACTTTGAACTTTTTTTCCTTCATCGTCAATAGAGTAGATGACTATTGTTTCATCTTCTTTTTCTATAATAACCTCAAAAGGTACAATATTTACTACAGTTATCTGCTCAGGAAGGTTGAGGCGAAGAGTATATCCTTCAGTAAATTTCTGATTTAAATAATCAACATCAATATTTATAGTTGGATTAGAATTATCTGTTGAAACTCTATTTAATGTTGTTCCAACTAATTTTGTTTTTAAAGGACTGATACCGTTTCTGAAAAGTTTATGTTCCAGCGCGTATCTAAACATATTTTCTTCAAGCGTTATAGGATTATGGTATGGTACTTTTTCTAAAACGGTTAATAAATATTTGGTATTGTAAATAGTGCCATCTACAGAAAAAGGATAAGACCAATGTGTAATGTTCTTATCTGTATAATAATCCCATTGGTAATAGCTACTTTTTTTTTCAATATAATTTGGAAACCCATCTATATTATCACCAACATACATTCTGTAAGAAGTTGTATTAGGATTTTCTTTAAATACGGAAATAACATCATTATCTAAAATAACATCATCATAGAATACTCCGTCATCAGTATTAAACATTACAAAATCATGTTTGGTTTTTCTTAATAAATTTTGTAGAAGACCTTTAAAGTTATCTCCCTTTTTGTTTTTTAGATTTTTTTCCAGAAAAAAATTAAAATTCTTTTTACTATTAAAAGTTTTTAAAAAAGAAATATCAAACCAAACTTCCTTTCTTTCAACAAAGCTAATATTAGGATATGTCTTATATTTTTCTATTAATTTTTTATAACCTAAATGATGATCACCTGTTGTATGGTATAGTATAACAGTACTGTAATCAGGTATCTTCAGTCTGTTTAAAATAGTAGATAGAAGATAGTCTACCTGCATTGCACGATTATATGAAAAGATGATATTTAAAAGCATAAATATTTCATTAAGTCCGTTAAACTAAATTTTTTTTACATTTGAAATTATATTAGGGAAAATAACACCTGGCGATTTTCTTATATCGCCGAATTGATTTCGAATTCCATTAATTTCAAACCCGAAAGATTCAGTTTTTAGTGCAATCTCAGAACGATTGACTCCCCAGAACATTTCAAAATAATAAGAATCTTCATTAAGAATATTGGGCTGAATTTCAAATACAAGCGAATATTCCCCAGTTTCACCGTTTTCACTTATAATAAATCCATTACTCAGAATTGTTACTTCGTGTGAATTTCTTAAATAAAAAGAAAGATCCAATGTCGAGTTCTGAACTTTACTCGAAAAAATAATTTCAAATTTAGCCCCAGAATTAATATTTAATACATTGCCATGTATCGGTTCAACGGTGTAAGACAATACTTTAATTTTGTCATTCTCTATTTTAAAATCATGTTCTGATGCATTATAATAAGAAAGATGTCCGCTTCTTTTTTGGTATTCAATAATACATTTGTCTTTATCTCCCTGCATCAAAACAGTACCTTTATCTAATAAAATTGCGCTGTTGCATAATTCATTAATAGCTGCCATGTTGTGACTTACAAAAAGAACGGTTCTGCCTTCACCTTTCGTAACATCGCCCATTTTTCCAAGGCATTTTTTCTGAAATTCAACATCGCCTACTGCAAGAACTTCATCTACAATTAAAACTTCAGATTCAAGATGTGCAGCAACGGCAAATGCCAATCGCACATACATTCCTGAAGAATATCTTTTGACAGGAGTGTCTATATATCTTTCAACTCCTGAAAAATCAACTATCTCATCAAACTTTCTTGTAATTTCTTTTCTTGTCATCCCAAGAATCGCTCCGTTGAGATAGACGTTTTCGCGACCCGTCATTTCTGGATGAAAACCTGTGCCTACCTCAAGAAGAGAGGCAATTCTGCCATTGGTATAAATTTTTCCGGTTGTGGGTTTTGTGACTTTGCTTAAAAGTTTAAGAAGAGTGGACTTTCCGGCTCCATTTCTTCCGATAATTCCTACAGCATCACCCTGTTCAATTTCAAAATTGATATCACGTAGAGACCATACATAATCAGATTTTCCTTTTGCAGTTCTGTCATTCGCTTCACCAATTTTTAAATAAGGATCTTCCTTTCCTCTTACTTTATGCCAGAAACGGTTAAGGTCATGAGATAGAGTTCCTGTTCCGACTTGTCCGAGACGGTATTGTTTTGATATATTTTCTGCTTTTAGAGCGAGCATATTTTCTTATGATTAAAAATGTTAAAAAGATTTTTAAACGGTATCCATAAAGGTCTTTTCAATCTTATTGAAAATTACAATACCAACAGCCAAGAGTATAACGATGATTGCTGAGCTGATTCCCAGCATTAATGGCGAAAAATCTCCAACGCCAAGCCAGGCATATTTAAAACACTCAAAGATTCCGGTTAAAGGATTATAAAAGGAAAGTTTTTTAAAGCCCCCAGGTAAAGCTGAGGAGGGATATATAACCGGTGTAGCATACATATATAAGCTTACTCCGAATCCCAGAAGCATTGTAAGATCTTTATATTTCGTAGTAAGTGCTGAAAAGATCATTCCCACTCCCAAAGCAAATAATGCCATTAAAATAATTAACAGAGGAGTTGCCAATACCCAAATGTTTGGATGTATTTCATCTTTCGATAAATAATAACACCAGGCAATGATAAAAAGCAAAAACTGTACGCCGAAACGCATAAGATTTGAGATCACAATAGATAATGGAGTAACCAATCTTGGAAAATATACTTTTCCGAAAATACTGGCATTGCCCACAAAAGTTGAGGATGTACCTAAAAGGCAGGATGAAAAATAGTTCCAAAGCGTTACTCCTGCCAGATAAAATAATAGTGGAGGTGCTCCATCAGTCGGGAGATTGGCAATCTTTCCAAAAACCACCAGATAAACAATTGTTGTTAAAATTGGATTTATGAAAAACCAGATTGGTCCTAAAATGGTTTGCTTGAAACTGGAAACAAAGTCTCTTTTTACAAACATATAGACAAGATCTTTGTAGCGCCATACTTCTTTAAGCTTCAGATCAAACAAAGAATGTTGGGTTTCAATTGTTTCTGTCCACTTTTGTTGTGGGTCATTCATCTGTGTAAAATTTTAATGCAAATTTAGATTATTTAATTTATTTATCGTTTTCTTTATTGTGAATAATTATTCATTTAAAGTAAGAAAAATATCAACTAATATATTAATATTTACTGTTATGAACAAAAAACTATCAGCCGTAAAGCCAATAGTTTTAAAATATATTAATTTAGCCGGTTATTTATTAACTAATTTTTTTAGGTATTCCCCATAACCGCTTTTTCCGTATTTGGTTGCCGTTTCCAGTAATTTTTCTTCGTTGATGAATTTATTTCTGAAAGCAATTTCTTCAATACAGCCGATTTTGAAGCCCTGTCTCTTTTCGATTACTCTTACAAATTCAGAAGCATCGTTTAAAGAATCAAAAGTTCCAGTATCCAGCCATGCTGTACCTCTGTCGAGAACGCCAACTTCCAGTTTTCCTTTTTGAAGGTATACGTTATTTACATCAGTTATTTCCAGTTCTCCTCTCGCGGAAGGCTGAATGTTTTTAGCAATTTCAACCACTTCGTTATCGTAAAAATATAATCCGGGAACAGCGTAATTTGATTTCGGCTGTAAAGGCTTTTCTTCGATAGAAACGGCTTTAAGATCATCATCAAACTCTACAACGCCATATCTTTCAGGATCTGAAACGTGGTAGGCAAAAACAACACCTCCATCAGGATTAGTCTTATTTTTAAGCAAAGTTCCCATTTCTGAGCCGTAAAAAATATTATCGCCTAAAACCAATGCTGCAGCATCATTTCCAATAAACTGATCTCCTAAAATAAAAGCCTGTGCAAGACCATCCGGACTTGGCTGAACGACATATTCTATATTACAGCCAATCTGTGATCCGTCTCCTAATAATTTTACAAATCCTTCCTGATCGTGGGGCGTTGTAATAATTAAGATATCTTTAATTCCTGCTAATAACAATGTTGAAAGCGGATAATAAATCATCGGTTTATCATAAACAGGCATTAACTGCTTGCTTACCGCGATGGTAAGAGGGTAAAGTCTGGTTCCGGAACCTCCGGCTAAAATGATACCTTTCATCGGTTAATCTGTGTTTAATTTTTAATGATACTGTTTTTCGTAGTATTTCTGATAATCTCCGCTTGTTACATTTTCAAGCCATTCTTTATTCTCAAGATACCAGTCGATGGTTTTCGCCAAACCTTCTTCAAAGGTTACAGAAGGTTTCCATCCAAGATCAGAATTAAGTTTTGTAGCGTCAATAGCATATCTTTTATCATGTCCCGGTCTGTCTTTTACAAAAGTGATTAATTTTTCAGAGTAGCCTTCTTCTCTGCCTAATTTAGCATCCATTTGCTTGATTAATTCTTTTACCAAGTCGATATTCTGCCATTCGTTGAAACCTCCGATATTATACGTTTCTCCGGTTTTGGCTTCGTTGAAGATCTGATGAATTCCTTTGGCATGATCAATAACGAATAACCAGTCTCTTGTGTATTTTCCGTCACCGTATATAGGTAAAGGTCTTTCGTTAATAATATTCGAAATACAAAGAGGAATCAGCTTTTCCGGAAAATGATTCGGACCGTAATTATTTGAGCAGTTTGAAATGATAAACGGCATTCCGTACGTATTTCCGTAAGCTCTTACCAAATGATCTGAAGCCGCTTTTGAAGCCGAATACGGAGATTGCGGATCATAAGCTGTGGTTTCTAAGAAAAATCCTGTTTCTCCTAAACTTCCATATACTTCGTCTGTAGAAACATGGTAGAAAAGATTTGTTCTCTTCTCATCAGGGAATCTTCCGTGGGTGTGATCCGGATTTAACGTCCAGAATTCCTTGCAAAGATTCAGGAGATTGGCGGTTCCGTTCACGTTGGTATTAATAAATGCCATAGGATCCGTAATGCTTCGGTCTACATGACTTTCAGCCGCTAAATGCACAACAGCATCTGGATTGTACTTTTCAAAGACTTTTCTAAGTTCTTCAGGTTTTGTAATGTCGGCTTTTTCGAAAACGTAATTAGGTTCGTTTTCGATATCCTTAAGATTTTCCAGATTTCCTGCATATGTAAGTGCATCAAGGTTGATGATCTTTGTTTCAGGATTATTTTTTACAAATTCTCTTACCACGTGCGAACCGATAAAGCCGGCTCCGCCTGTGATGATTATATTTTTCATCTGATTAATTTAAAACTGTTTTACGTCCTATACTTTTATAATAAAAACCATTCTGCTCAGGAATTTCCAGCGGATACATATTTCGTCCATCGAAAATTACCCTATTGTTCATTCTTTTTGCCATCATTTCGAAATTCGGATTTTTGAATTCCGGCCATTCTGTGGCGATAAACAAAGCATCTGCATTGTCCAGAGCTTCGTACATATTTTTTGCGTACTGAATTTTGTCGCCTAATATTTTTTTTACGTTGTTTTCTGCAACCGAATCATAAGCAACAATCTTTGCTCCTTTTTCCAGAAGTAACGCAATGTTGTCTAAAGAAGAAGCCTCACGAATATCGTCGGTATTCGCTTTGAAGGCTAATCCCCACATTGCGACCGTTTTTCCTTCGATATTTCCTCCGAAATACTTTTCAATCTCCGAAACAAGGATTACTTTTTGGGCAATATTTACATTTTCTGTCGCTTCTAAAATCTGAAAATTAAAATCTTCCTGCTTTCCGGATTTTATCAATGCTTTCACGTCCTTCGGAAAACAGCTTCCTCCATATCCGATGCCCGGGAATAAAAACCGATGCCCGATTCTGTCGTCACTTCCCATTCCAAGCCTTACTTTGTCTACATCAGCGCCTACTTTTTCACAATAATTGGCAATTTCATTCATGAAAGTAATTTTTACTGCCAAGAATGAATTGGCTGCGTATTTTGTAAGTTCAGAAGATTTTTCGTCCATAAAAATAATAGGAACTCCGGTGTTGGTGAATGGCTGATAAATTTTAGCCATAATTTCCTGTGCTTTTTCGGAGCTTGCTCCTACAACAACCCTTGCCGGGTTCATAGAATCCTCTACGGCAAACCCTTCCCTTAAAAATTCAGGATTCGAAACCACGTCAAAAGGAATTTTCGTTTTTGAAGCGATAACTTCACGTACTTTATCGGCTGTTCCTACGGGAACGGTGCTTTTATTGACAACAACTTTGTATTCCGTCATCATTTCGCCAATATCGTTCGCCACTTTCAGTACATAGGAAAGATCGGCGGAACCGTCTTCTCCGGGAGGAGTCGGTAAGGCTAAATAAATAACTTCACTCTTATCCAGAGCTTCTTTTAAATTGGTTGTGAAAAATAATCTTTCAGCCTGTATATTTCTCAGGAACATCTCTTCAAGATTCGGCTCATAGATGGGAACTACGCCGTTTTTCATACCTTCTACTTTTTTTTCATCAATATCTACACAGTATACTGAATTGCCAAGCTCTGCCAGAGTGGTTCCTGTAACCAGTCCTACATAACCTGTTCCTACAATAGTAATATTCAAAATGTATGTTTTTAAAAAATTCAACCACAAAAATACTAAAAATACTATCACGCCCGTCTTTAATTTCCGGTAAATGAGCAATACATATCCTGTTGATAATAAGATGTTTTGCTTTTTTAATAAAAATTCGTATATTTGCAGTGGATTTACGGAAAAAATGGGAAGGCCTTCGCAAGAAAGCCTTTTTTCGTACCGTACATCAGGATTTTATATATTTTATGGAGTTTAGAAAAAGAATTGAAGAATTATTACATGAATTCCTCGAGACCAGAAAAGATTTATTCCTAATCGATTTAAAGATTTCTGCGGGGGATGACATCACCGTGATTTTGGATGGTGACAACGGTGTTTCTTTACAGGACTGCCTTGATGCAAGCCGCGCGATTGAATTTAATATGGATAGGGAAGAGCATGATTTCAGCCTACAGGTAATGTCTGCGGGATTAAGCGAGCCTTTGGCAACTCCGAGACAGTTTGCAAAAAATATCGGAAGAGAAATTGAGGTTTTACTGAATGACTCTACCAAAACGGAAGGCGAACTGGTAAAAGTAGATGAAGAAAAGATCACACTCATCCTGCGTTACCGCAAGCCGAAAGACATCGGTAAAGGAAAAGTGGATGTGGAGGAGGAAAAAGAAATTCCGTACTCTGAGATTAAGAAAGCATTAGTAACAATTAAATTTTAAAAGAAAAAAGAATAAATGGACAATATAGCGTTGATTGAATCCTTCGGTGATTTTAAAGACGAAAAAGGGATCAGTAAGATTGATCTTATGGCAATTATTGAAGATTCTCTGAAGACACTTTTGAGAAAAAGATATGATTCGGATGATCATTTTGATGTGATTGTAAACCCTGATAAAGGAGATTTTCAGATATTTTTAAATAAAACGATCGTGGAGGACGAAATGTCCGAAGATGATGATTTGGAAATCGAGATCTCTGAAGCTAAGAAAATTGACCCTACTTTTGAAGTGGGAGAAGATTTTACGATGGAAATTCCTGTTGCACAGTTGGGAAGAAGAAATATTCTTACCTTAAAGCAGATCTTGGCTACAAAATTGCAGGAGCACAACAATGCCATGTTGTACGAGCAGTTTAAAGACAGAATCGGGGAGATTGTAGTAGGAGAGATCCACCATATCCGTCATAAGCACGTGATTTTGCTGGATGATGAGGGGAACGAATTCATTTTGCCTAAAGAAAATCAGATTCCATCCGATTTCTTTAAAAAGGGTGAGAATATCAGAGCTATTGTTGAAACAGTAGATTTCAAAGGTTCAAAACCGCAGATTATTATTTCCAGAACTGCACCTAAATTCTTAGAAAAACTATTAGAGCTGGAAATCCCTGAAATTCAGGACGGAACTATTATGCTTAAGAAAGTAGTAAGAATTCCTGGAGAAAAGGCGAAGATTGCAGTAGATGCTTACGACGACAGAATAGATCCGGTAGGAGCTTGTGTAGGGGTAAAAGGATCCAGAATTCATGGAGTGGTAAGAGAGTTGAGAAATGAGAACATCGATGTTATTCAGTGGTCCAAAAACCCTGAGATTTTGGTGAAGAGAGCTTTAGGAAATGTTACCATCAATAAAATTGACATCAACGAGGAGCAGGAATATGCTTTAGTATACACTCCGGTTGAAGAGATTTCTAAGGTAATCGGAAAACAGGGTCAGAATATCAGACTTGCTTCTTGGTTGACAGGTTATGAGATTGATGTGCATAGAGAATCCAGCGAAGATGATGATGTTGAGCTTACAGAGTTCAATGACGATATCGAGCAGTGGATTTTGGATGAATTTAAGAAAGTAGGTCTTACTACTGCAAAATCAGTTTTAGACAAGGAAACTGTAAGCTTACTGAATATGGTTGACCTTGAAGAGGAAACGATTGAAGAAGTAAAACGTATTCTGAGAGAAGAATTCGAAGATTAAGATTTGTAAATAAATTTTAATAAACAGTAAAAAAGAAATACTTTAATTTTAAGAATTAAAAAAAATAGTAAATAATATAGATGCCAAAAATTAGATTAAATAAAGCGGTTAAGGAATTCAATATTTCGATGTCCAGATTAGTAGAATTTTTACAATCAAAGGGCATTGAGGTTGAAAGCAATCCTAACGCTCAATTAGAAGAAGCGGCATATTCTGCATTGGAGGCTGAGTTTGCCAAGGACGGCGAGCAACGTAAAGCTTCCCATGAGGTGGTGATCACGAAAGTTCCGGAAGAAAAACTGGAAATTGAAGAAAAGAAAACCCCTGAAGTAATAAGAGCTAAAGCTAACAAACCGGAAACTAAAATTTTAGGTAAAATAGATCTAGAACCTAAAAAGCCTGAAGCTGAAGAAGTTCCGGCTCCGAAACCGCAGCCTGTGGTGGAAGAGAAAAAAGAAGAAGTTGCGCCTGCTCCTGAAGTAAAAGCAACTCCTGAAAAACAGGAATTTAAAGTTTTGGATAAAATAGATCTTTCCCAGATCGAATCCAGAAACAGACCTGTGAAAAAAGATAAACCAAAAGCGGAAGAGAAAAAAGAAGAAGAAAAACCTGTGGCTAAACCTGCAGAACCTGTAAAAGAAACTCCGCAACCTGTTGTTGCTGAAAAACCTGTTGCAAAACCTGTTGAAGAAAAAACGGCTGAACCTGCAAAAGCGGAAGAGGAATCTCAGGAACCACAAAAAATTGAAACGGTTTATCAAAAACTTGATGGTCCTAAAATTGTTGGAGAAAAAATCGATTTAACTCAGTTTGCGCCTAAACAGGGAGCGGGAGCTAAAAAGAAAAGAAAAAGAATTGAGAAACCGGGCGGAGGAAATCAGCAGGGTGGAAACAATAACCAACAGGGAGGAAATAATCAGGGACAAGGAAACCGTCCACAAGGACAGGGAGGTCAAGGTGGAAACCGTTTTGGAAATAACCAGGGCGCACAAGGAAATCGTCCTCAAGGTCAGGGTGGACAAGGAAACCGTCCACAAGGACAAGGAGGTCAAGGTGGAAACCGTTTTGGAAATAACCAGGGCGGACAAGGAAACCGTCCTCAAGGTCAGGGTGGACAAGGTGGAAACAGAGGTGGATTCAACAGAGGCGGACAAGGAGGTAACAGACCGGGTCAAAGAACAATGCCTGTTGAATTAACGGATGAACAAGTTAAAAACCAGATCAAGGAAACCCTTGAAAAATTAACAAATAAAGGAGGTAAATCTAAATCTGCTAAGCACAGAAAAGATAAGAGAAACTTCCGTAGAGAACAGGACGAGCGTCAGCAGGAAATTGATGCAGCAGACAGGACATTAAAAGTAACCGAATTCATCACGGTTGGTGAATTGGCGAGTTTAATGAACGTGTCTCCTACAGAAGTAATTTCTGCTTGTTTCTCATTGGGAGTAATGGTTACCATGAACCAAAGGCTGGAAGCGGATACCTTATTATTGGTAGCAGATGAATTTGGATATAAAATAGAATTCTCTGATGCAGATCTTGGAGAATCTGAAGCAGAAGAGGAAATCGATTCTGAAGAAGATTTATTGCCAAGAGCTCCGATTGTAACAGTAATGGGACACGTAGACCACGGTAAGACATCATTGCTTGACTACGTCAGAAAAACAAACGTAATCGCCGGTGAATCCGGAGGAATTACGCAGCATATTGGAGCATATAATGTAAAATTGGAAAACGGACAAAGAATTACATTCTTAGATACCCCGGGTCACGAAGCCTTTACGGCGATGAGAGCAAGAGGTGCGCAGGTTACCGATATTGCCATTATCGTAATTGCTGCCGATGATGATGTGATGCCGCAGACGAAGGAAGCAATTTCTCACGCACAGGCAGCGGGAGTTCCAATGATTATTGCCATCAATAAAGTAGATAAACCAAATGCGAATCCTGATAACATCCGTCAGCAGCTTTCCGGTCTTAATCCATCAGTTTTGGTAGAAGAATGGGGAGGAAATGTACAGGCTCAGGAAATTTCAGCGAAATTTGGTAATAATGTAGATGCGTTACTTGAAAAGGTATTGCTTCAGGCGGAAATGCTTGAGTTAAAAGCAAACCCGGAACGTTCCGCTAACGGAGTTGTTATCGAAGCATCTTTGGATAAAGGTAGAGGGTATGTTGCAACAATGCTTGTACAGACCGGAACTTTAAAAGTTGGTGATTATGTAGTGGCTGGTAAAAACCATGGTAAAGTAAAAGCTTTGCTTGATGAAAGAGGGAAAAACCTTACAGAAGCAGGTCCTTCAATTCCGGCTACCATTTTAGGTCTTGACGGAGCGCCTACAGCGGGAGATAAATTCCGTGTTTACGCCGATGAAAGTGAAGGTAAAGCAATTGCCAACAAGAGAGAACAGCTTCAGAGAGAACTTTCCATCAGAACTAAAAAGCATACGACACTTGAAGAATTGGGTAGACGTATTGCTTTAGGAGAATTCAAAGAGTTGAATATTATCCTTAAAGGTGACGTAGATGGTTCGGTAGAAGCATTGTCTGATCAGTTACAAAGATTATCAACAGAAGAGATCAGCGTGAAAATCCTTCACTCTGGTGTCGGACAGATCACTGAATCTGATATCAACTTAGCGGCAGCATCTGATGCTATTATTATTGGATTTAATGTAAGAGCCGGAGCAAATGCTAAAGATCTTGCAGACCGTGAAGAAATTGAAATCAGAACCTATTCTGTCATCTATAAAGCGATTGATGAGGTAAAAGAAGCGATGGAAGGAATGCTTTCTCCTGAAATTCAGGAGCAGGTTATCGGTAATGTTGAGATTCGTGAAGTGTTCAAAATTTCTAAAGTGGGAACTATTGCAGGTTGTATGGTTCTTACCGGAAAAGTTACAAGACAGTCTAAAGTGCGCCTACTTAGAGATGGCATCGTGAAATTCGATGGTGAACTTGAAAGTTTAAAACGTTTCAAAGACGACGTAAAAGAAGTAACAAAAGGTTACGAATGCGGATTGAACCTGAAAGGATACAACGATATCGAACAGGGCGACATTCTTGAAGTTTATGAAGAGGTTGCTGTGAAGAAAAAGTTAAAATAATATAATATTTTATCTATATGAGATGATAATCCGACTTAAATGAGTCGGATTATTTTTTTATTTATAATTAGTCTAAATTATTTGAGTGATAATTTGCTTTAAAATGTTAAAGTTTTATTTGTTAAACAAATAATCATAATAATAAATCAATTTTAAATCAAAAAAATAAAATACTTATACTAAGCTTTTATTTTTTTTAATGATTTTTTAGATTAAATAAATTATAAAAAGTTAAAAATTTGTTAATGTTAAAATTTATTAACATATTTGCTTTTGTTAAATATTAAACTTGTTAATATGAATGTGAAATTACGTGTATTAAGCGCGGGAGTCCTTTTTTTTATTGGAGGAACAGCTATAGCGCAAAAAACAAAGAAAGATACTGTAAAGGAACAACAGATCGAAGAAGTAGTAATGGTTGGTTTTGGGCAAAAGAAAACCGTTACAGAACTAACTGGGGCTGTAGGTACTATTAAGGCTGACGCAATTGAAAATGTGCCTGTTGCATCAATTGATAAAATGTTACAGGGTAGAGTTTCTGGGGTACAAACTGGTAATGCCTCAGGACAACCCGGAGGTTTTGCAACCGTTAGGGTGAGAGGTATTTCTTCGGTTAATGGTGGAGTTAATCCTATTTATATCGTTGATGGAGTAAGAGTTGTTGCCGGAGATTTAACCAGAAGTGCAATTACCGCAAATGCTTTAGCCAATCTAAATACTGATGATATTGAAAGTATGACTGTTCTGAAAGATGCTGCATCAACAGCTGTTTATGGAGCAGACGCAGGAGCGGGTGTTGTTATTATAACGACTAAGTCTGGTAAAAAAGGAAAGCCAAAAATTAATATCAATTTTGAACATGGTACTAATTCTAGAGCAATAGAAGGACAAAGAGGTTTAAATACTGAACAATACAGATACTTATTATCATATACGTTTGCTAATAATCCTGCTGCTTTAGGCGAAGCAGCTGGTTTTACTCCTCAACAATTTATTACCAATGCAATTAGCGGAAAGTATGGTACGGATCTTCAGAATATTTATACCACAGCAAATAATACGGACTGGAGAAAAGCTTTAAGCAGATCTGCTTATCAACAGTCAGTCAATGCTTCAATTAGTGGTGGTAATGATAAAGTTACATACTATAACTCAGCGAGTTATTTCTTACAGGAAAGTGAAATAAAGGGGTCTGATTTTAAAAGAATGGCTTTCACAAGTAAAGTAAATTATGATGCCTCTGAAAGACTGAAAATAGGTTCTGATGTTCAGATGGCGTACAGTAAAATAAATACTTTGAACAACGGAGGGGCTTTTTCAAATCCTATATTGACAGAATTGTTTGCCAGACCAACTGATGCTGCATATAACGCAGATGGAAGCTATAACTTAGGTGTTGCAGGTAGGTTGAGTAATAATTTGTTTAATAATGCTTATTTGGCTGATCACAATTATTATAGAGCTGAAACTGCAAGAATATTTGCAAATGTAAATGCAGACTATAAGATTCTAAAGAATTTAAACTATAGATTCGTTCTAGGTGGAGAATTTTTAAATGTAGAAAATAATACTTATTTAAATCCAATCCATGGTGACGGATATCAGGTAAATGGTAGAAAAACAGAATCTATTGAAAGGTTTTTTAACTGGAATCTACAGAACGTATTAAGCTATAATTTCAAAGTAGGTGAGAAAAATAACTTTGATTTACGTTTAATTCAGGAAGCATATCAGAGACAGAATCATGCAGTTGGTGCAAGTGCAACTTCAGTTGGTTCGCCTACTTTGGAATCATTAAGCAACTTCGTTAAACCTGCTTCATTTTTAGGAGAAAGGGGTAAGAGTTCAAGAACTGGATATGCGGCTACGATCAATTACAACTACGATAGGTTAGTAACTCTAGATGCAGCTTACAGAAGAGATGCGCTTTCTAATTTTACACCTGATCAAAAATGGGGAGATTTTTATTCATTTGGTTTGGCAGTTGATTTAGCAAGAATAAACTTTGTAAAAAGTTTAGATAAAATTTCATTATTTAAATTAAGAGCTTCATATGGTAAGGTTGGAAACCAAATTTCAAGTAGTCCGTACTCGCTTTATTCGTTTACAACAAATTATAATGATTTAGCTGCTGCAACCTACGGAGGGGTATATAATCCTGATTTAAGATGGGAAACAATTAACCCATTGAGTGTTGGGATAGATGCTGGTTTATTTAAGAATAGATTGACCTTCACAGTTGAATATTATAACAAGGAAACTAAGGATTTGGTTTTTGCACAGCCTCTTTCATTGGCGCAGGGATTAGCTTCGATGGATAGAAATATAGGATCTTTAGTCAATAAAGGATTAGAATTAGCAGTTAATGGAGAAATTATAAATAACGATAATTTATATTGGTCTTTAGGAGGTAATTTCAGTACACTTAAAAATGAAATTACATCACTATATGGAGGACAAGATATTATTTCAGGTTCTACAATTTTAAGGGAAGGTGAAGCTGTTGGTACTTATTATATGAGAAAATGGGCTGGTGTTGACCCTTCAAACGGAAATGCACTTTGGTATAAAAATGGAGTGGATGGAGAAACAACATCAAATTATAATGATGCACAATTAGCTGTTCAGGGTAGTAATTTTGCAAAATATTATGGAGGAGTAAATACAAGAGTCGTGTATAAGGGCTTTTCATTAGAGGCATTAGCTACTTTTGGTTTTGGTGGTAAAGTGATTAATGATTGGGCGAATTATACACAGTCAGACGGACAATATAGTTACAATTATGCCGGTAGTACGGATCAGCTTGATTTCTGGACACCTGAAAATCCTAATGCTGCAAATCCAAAACCTATTTATGGTAATTCAACTTTGTCAAATAGAATTTCAACAAGATATTTATCAAAAACAGACTACTTAAGATTAAGTAATATCAAAATTGGATATAAATTTAGCGCAGAAATGCTCAAAGGAACTGGGATGAATGGTTTTGAAGTATACGTACAAGGAAATAACATTTGGACTCACTTATATGATGATACCTTAAGATTTGATCCTGAAAACAATTTGAATACAACAAATAATCTTAATTTACCAATTCAAAAGACTTATTCATTAGGCTTTAATCTGCAATTTTAAATAACTTAAAAAATGAAAAATAATATATTAAAATATGCATTTATATGCTTGTCTGCAGGAACTTTATTGACTTCTTGTAGCAATGACTTTATAGAAACCGAATTTTTTCAATCTATAGAGCAAAGACCTTTAGTTTCAATTGAAGAAATGGAGTCAACAGTAAGAGGACAATACAACGCGATGAGAAGTGCTTCTTATTATGGTTGTGATTTTCCTATGATTGCTGAAATCAGAAGTGATAATATGTTTTCTAATAATGCGAGCGGTTATTATAATACAGTAAGCAACTATTCAATGTTATCAAATGATGCTTATGCGTCAGGTCCTTATACGCAAATGTACAGAGTAATTGCCTTAGCAAATACTGTTATTAATAATCAGCCTGCTTCGCCTCTTACGTGGAAAGTAAGTTCTGATCCTGCAACCATTACTGCTAAAGCTAATTATTTGAAAGGACAATCTTATGCAGCAAGAGCTTTAGCTTTATTTGATGCATTAAGGCTTTATGGTCAGGAGTATGCCGGAGGAACTCTTGGAGTTGTTGTTCCTACAAAATATGATCCTACATCATTGCAAGCTAGATCATCTGTAGCGCAAACGCGTACTCAAATTGAGAGTGATTTCGATCAAGCTCTTATTTTAATGAGCCCAACCTTAGACGCTACAGATAAAACAGTATTAAATACAATATCAGTAAAGACTTTAATGTCAAGATATTATCTTTACAAAGGAGATTATGCTAGAGTTAGAACTCTTGTTAACGAAATTGTTGCAGCAAACAAATATTCAGTTATAGGAAGAGGAGATTATGCAAATAGTTTTAGAAGTAGCTCAGCTCAAAATTCTATGTTTGAATTAGCGATAGGTACACTTGGTGATTTAGGGACAACTTCTACATCATACAAACTATTAGTTGCACCAAATGGATATGGAAATATGAAAGTTTTATCTGCTTTAAGAGCATCTTATAATGCAAATGATATTAGATTAGCAGGTATTACGACAGGGCTTGTTTTAAATGGAAAATATATAAATACATTTGATAATATCAAATTGGTTAGATATGAAGAAGCTCTTTTAAATGGAGCTGAAGCGGAATTAAATGCAGGAGGTACACCAAGTAAAGCTGTAACATATTACAATCTTATTTTACAAAACCGAATTTTAAATTATGTTCCTGTTACCTCTGTAACTCTTAACGATATTTATCAGGAAAAGAAAAAAGAATTTGTAGGAGAAGGCTTTGGTATGTTTGATCTGTTAAGAAGAGGACAATCAATCACACAGAGAAATACTTCTGGTGTTGCAGGTACAGTGAGAAATGTTGGGAATAATTTGTTAGCTTTCCCCATCCCTCGCGCAGAAATAAATGTGCCAGGTACACCCGTAGTGCAAAATCCTGGATATTCTAATTAATATTTAATAAAAATAAATATATCAAACCCCGCAATTCAAGAGGTCACTGAAAAACCTTGCATCTTACGGCAGCCTATTCATTTAGGATGAAAAATAAGAGCTTATTACAAGATTTAAAAATCCGTAATAAGCTTTTTATTTTTTTTGGGAAGTTGTTTTTTTGATTTTTTTGAGTGGTGATTTTAATCTTATTGCAATTGATTTTGAAAATTCGGTACAGAGATTTATTTTCTCTACAATAATTTCAGGATTCTCTTCAGATTGACTGCGAAAATAGCCATTGCGCCCTGCATCTGCATATTTTCTATGCCGTAAGAAGTGGCTCTTTGATAGCCGTGTACATTTTTCAGTTCGCTGTTTTTGGCTTCGATTTTATAGCGGTGTTTCGATTTTTCTTTGTAATAATCGCTTTGCTGAAAAGCCATTTGATCCTGATGTAATTCCGATTTGATGGAAACAGAATAGGTTTTACTTTTTGCACCATCCTTATAGCAGCCTTCTTTCAGTGGACAAACCCTGCACTTTTCAACATCAAAATAATAGGTATCTACTTGATTTTTACCCGCGTTTCTGGTTCCGCCCCGTGCTTTTCTTATCGCCAAATGTCCTGCAGGACAAACAAACCGGTCGGCATCTTTGTTGTAATCAAATCTGTCTTCGTCTTTTCTAAAACCTGGGGTAATGGAGGGATTCAGTCTGGCGACGACTTTGATATTCTGATTTTTTGCAATTTTCAGATTCTCCTTTCCGCTGTAAGCGGAATCGCCAATAATAGTGTCTATTTCCATCCCATTATCCCGGCTCATCTGCAGTAGTTTCGGCAATTCAGGACCCTCACCTTTTTCTCCCGAGGTGACCACCGCTGCCGTAATGATCCGCTCTTCGCTCATTGCCAGATGTGTTTTGTAGCCGAAAAATGAACTGTCAGCAGATTTATGACCTGTTTTGGCATCCGTATCTTTGGAAAAAATCATTTCCTCACCCGTGTCTTCCACCAATTCCTTCAAAAGGTTTAGTTTCTCCTTTACCGAAGGGATTTCACTTATAGAGGGTTCGTTTTCAATTGCTTTTTCCAGCTCTTTGCAGTACTTAAGTTCTTTAGTCAAATCATTATCCGTGTTTTTTGAAGGCATCTTGCTTTTAAAGGCTTCATCAAACTGATAAACGGCTTTCCGAAGCAGTTTAGAACGTTCTCTCAATACTTCAATCGTAGAAAAAGGGTTGCTTCTAGACAAAGTGTGTGTGGCATCTACAATAATAGATTTGGATTTGATAATCCCTTTTTCAATCGCAATCGTTACGGTTTTACCGATCAAAAGATTCAGCAGATCAGTGTCTTTAAGACGCAGTTTTCTGAATTTTGTAAGCGAGCTTGGATTAATAACTTCCTCTTCAGGTGTCATTTCCAAAAAATACTTAAACGACATATCGTAGCGCGAACGCTCCACCACATCCACATCAGAAACCGTGTAAATGCTTTTCAGCAAAAGATATTTAAACATTCGCACAGGGCTTTCTGCATGGCGCCCGTTATTTGAACAGTATTTATTTAAAAGTTCTTCATAGATAAATGAAAAATCAATCAGTTCATTAATTTTCCGAAGAAGATTGTCTTTCGGAACAATCAAATCATACAACCCCGAATAGGAACTCAACTGAATTTTTTGCTGCTGTATTAACATCTGCTTTACTCTTGAATATAGTGTTAATATACAAAGAAGGAGCGTAAAACTATACGTTTTACACTCCTTTTTTATGGGTTAATGAAAATTTAGTTTTTCAGTGACCTCATTTACGTTCGGAGCTTTTTTATTTTAGAAAATTAAATTAATTAATGGTGATGTCCTACGTGATCATGACTGTGAAAAAGATGCATGACCAAAGCTAAAGAAACCCCTAAAATCACAAGCCCTATTTTTAGCCAGTCGATGTTATGGTTCTTATTGCTTTCAAAGATAATTACCGAAGAAATATGAAGGAAAATTCCTCCTACAATAGCCAGAAAATAAGGCTGAAGATCGGGATTGAAGTAATTTCCGAGCAGCATTCCCAAAGGTGAAGCAAGTGCAAAAAGTGCAACAATTAATAAGGAAGGATAAGAGGGGTTAGATTTCGATTCATCTTTTCGGTTAAACAAAAACGCGCCCAAAATGAAAGATATCGGAAGATTGTGAAAAACAATTCCCAAAAGATAAGGCGATAATTCCTGTTCTTCGTTCGCTAAAGGAATTCCCTCAATAAAAGCATGGATAAAAAGTCCCACCATTAAAGCAACAGGCAAAATATTATGTTCGCTGTGATGATGAAAATGTCCGTGTTCAAAACCTTTGGTTAGAGCTTCAAGAATCATTTGCAGTAAAACTCCGGCGATCACGAAAATGCCCAGACTGCTTCCTGTTTCTGAGGTATAAACCTGCGGAAATACTTCATTCAGACAAATGGTAATCAGAAATCCGGCACTTAAAATCAACAGATTTTTTGCCAGTTTTTCTTTTTTACCAAAATGTTTTCCCAGAAATACTCCTGTAATAACGCTTAACACCAGTAAAAGTACGGTAATCATTATTTTTTCTTGAATAAATTAATGCAACGCGGAGAAGTATCCTTATTAAAATCGTTCAGTTGGTAATCTCCCCAGATTTTTACTCTCTCAAAACCACATTCAGTTGCATAGGAATTGATGGCATCCAACGTATGAAGTTTTACTTTTTCGAAGAAATGATACGGCTTTCCGTCTGCTTCAAATTGAATGTCTTTTACAATATGTCTGCCCTCGATTTTCTTTTTTATTTTAAACTCAATATCTCCGCGAATGATGGTAGATTCCGGAACAATGCTTTTTCTTACGTATTCTTCATTCAGATAATCCAGAACAAAATATCCGCCCGGTTTTAATACATTATAAACGGACTGAAAAACTTTTTTGTCGTCATTTTCATTATCAAAATATCCGAAGCTTGTAAAAAGATTGAAAACAGCGTCCATCGGATCTGCATCAATCGGGTTTCTCATGTCGTGAACATCAAAAAGCAAGGTCTGATTCTCAAACTGCTTATCGAATTCTATACTCTGTCTGGAAAGATCAAGTCCCAAAACATCATACCCAAGCTTATTAAGAAAAACCGAATGTCTTCCCTTACCACAAGCCAGATCGATGATTTTTGAGTTCGGCGGAAGCTGTAGTTCTGCAGTAAGTTTTGTAATAAAATTTTCCGCTTCTGTATAGTCTCTGTTGCTGTACAGTACATGATAATAAGGGGTGTCAAACCAAGATTCAAACCATTCCATACTGCAAAAATAGTGTTTTTTGAGCGATTGTCTGCTTTTGTGAACCCATGGTTTTTGTAGTTGCAGCGATTTCTGTAAACTATAATCTGACAACCAACGACTAAAATTGCTATTTTTGCAGTATGGATATAGAGAATATACAGATTCAGATAAAAACATTCTTTGGGCTGGAACAGATTTTGGCGGAAGAGATCAAAAAGCTGGGAGGAAGAAAAGTTGAGGTTAAAAACCGTGCGGTAAACTGTGAAGGAGATTTAGGCTTTTTATACAAGATCAATTACTCTGCGAGAACGGCTTTGAAAATTTTGGTTCCGATTCACGAATTTAAAGCTTTCAATCAGCACCAGTTTTACGACAGGCTTTTTAAATTCAACTGGGAAGAATTTATGGATGTGGATCAGTCTTTTGCAATTGATTCTACGGTAAATTCTGAAACATTTAAGCATTCTCAGTTCGTAACGCTGAAAATGAAAGATGCTATTGTGGATTATTTTCAGGAAAAATTCAAAAAGCGCCCGAATGTAGAAACCAAAAATCCGGATATTAAATTCCACCTTCATATCGACAGAGAGTTAATTACCATTTCTCTGGATTCTTCGGGAGATCCTTTGTTTAAGAGAGGATACAGAAGAGAGCAGGGAGAAGCTCCGATTAATGAAGTTCTGGCAAGCGGAATGCTTCAACTTGCAGGTTGGGACGGGAAAGGTAATTTCCTTGATCCGATGTGCGGTTCGGGAACACTTTTAATAGAAGCGGCAATGATTGCTTTGGATCTTCCGGCGCAGATTTTCAGAAGGAGATTTGCTTTCCAGAACTGGAAAAATTATGATGCGGATCTTTTTACCAAGATTAAAGAATTCAGAATCAACAGGGTGAAAGAGTTTACCGGAAAGATCGTTGGCTACGATATTGATGCAAGAATGCTGAATGCGGCAAGAATGAACATCGAAGCAGCAGAAATGGAAGATGTAATTGAAGTGAAGAAACAGAATTTCTTTGATTCCAAAAAAGAACTTTTCCCTTTGTTAATGGTCTTCAATCCGCCTTACGACGAAAGAATTTCTATTAATGATGATGATTTTTACAAGAAAATAGGCGACACTTTCAAAACTCATTATCCGAATACATTGGCATGGCTGATTTCTTCTGATCTGGAAGCGGTGAAGAAAATCGGTCTTCGTCCGTCAAGAAAAATCAAGCTTTTCAACGGAAAACTGGAAACCAGATTTTTGCAGTATGAAATGTATGAGGGAACGAAGAAAGTTCATAAATTAGAAGAAAAATAAAGTGAAAACCTTCCAATTTCGGAAGGTTTTTTTATTTCTGTTCCAGCTTTGCAATTCTATCTTTTAACTCCTGAATTTCTTTTTTCAGTAAGTAAATGTATTCCTGTTGGTTTTCAAGCAGGTATTCCGGAACGTTACAATATATATTATTGCTTCCAATATAGTTGCCGGAATTATTTTCAAAGTTTTGATGAATTGAATTCTCTTTTTCAGATTGTTTAATATCATCTACTTCTACGTCCAGTAATTTTGCGATACGTTCCCATTCTTCGTCTTTAATCTCAACTTCACCTTTTTCTTTACGAAGATAATGAGTTTGGCTGATTTTAAGATGTTCGGCAATATCCTGTTGAGAGAAATTTCTTTCTTTTCTTGCCTTGATTAATTTTTCTTTTATCATAGAAATATTTTTCACAAATATAAAACAAAATTATGCGAATAAATTCGAATAATTTAAATTTGGTTTTTATTAGTTAGGGATATAGATTTGTATGGAAGTTTTCCGGAAGAACTTTAAAGAAAATTTTTATCAACAATTAAAAAAACAATTATGAAAAAAGCACTTATGTTTAGTATGGTATTTTTAGGAATATCAACTGTATTTGCATTTCCATTTCGTCCGTCTTGTGGAAAAACAACAGTAGAAGTTATCGGAACCGGAGGAATGACTAATCAACAACTAGCAAACTATCTAGCGCAAATCAATTATGATTTATGTGATGTTTGGCCATCTCATATTATAATTTATTCACATTAACCAATGAGGCAATCTAAGTAACGGATTGCCTTTTAAAATAAACCAATGAAACAAGTACTTTTTTTCTGCCTTATTTTTATTTCGTTTATAGGCAAATCTCAAACGTCTTTTAATGTTGAATATGAAGCAGATTATAAATTAGCTTATAAAGACCAAAATATACCAAATGCACCTACTCAGGACGCGGCATTTGCTTTATTAATGAACAGGGAAGAATCGTATTTTAAAAATCTAAACAAATACGTCAGTGATTCTTTAAAATATGAGAGAAAATTAAATGATAAAAGTAGCTATAATGACTATTTAAGATATTTTACTCCATTTGATGAAAATATAGGCATTACCTCAGCTAAAATATATGTTACCGTACCCATTTCAGGGAAGAACTATAAATATGAAGAAAGTAATGATATGAATTGGAAGTTGGAAAATGAATATAAAAAAATCGGAAAATATAAATGTCAAAAAGCTACGGCTAAAAAATATGGCAGAACGTGGACTGCGTATTTCACGAATGAAATACCTTTTCCTTATGGTCCTTACAAATTCAGTAAATTACCGGGATTGATTTTAGAGGTTTTCGATGACAAAAAAGATTATGTTTTTACGTTGTATAAATTTGGAAAAAGAAAATATCTCTGCAAGTCCGCAAACATGAATTCAAAAGCAGAAGCCATACAGAAACAAAAAATTTTTGATTACAAAAGAAAAGAAATGGGTAATCCTAATAAATATTTAGAACATATAGGCGATGAGGAAACAAGACAATTATTAATAAAGAAAAGTTCAGAAAAAGCGAAGAGATATAATCCTATTGAACTCAGTATTTTTTGATATGTAAATTTTATAATTAGATATTTCATAAAATCAGGTAGAAGTATGATAATAAAACCTTTCATTATTCGGAAGGTTTTTTATTTTTGTTAAAATTAAATATTATGTCTTGGAATGCCTTTGATTTTATAGAACTTATTTTAGATCTTTTACAGTGGATATTTTCTGTAGGATCAGGTAGAAAAAAAGATGAATAAAGGC
>NZ_QEHP01000006.1:0-1196 GCF_003094695.1 Chryseobacterium sp. HMWF035
TAACTATTTATGTCCGTTTTTAAAGACCACAAAATTTCACTTAAACACATTTTAGAATTTATTCCCAAAGCTTTACTTAGTCATCTCTCTGCCACTACAAAAGTAGATTATTACAGTAAAGTTTTACACGGCGAAAAAATGTTTTATCTGCTTTTGTTTTGCATTCTTGATAATGAAAAACTCAGTCAGAGAACATTGGAAGACACCTTTAACAGTAGTGGTTTTAAAGCTTTATTTGGATTAGGGGAAGAAGAGAGGATTCGTCGCAGCTCTATTTCAGAAAGGCTCTCAAAAATAGATCCCCATTACTTCAAAGAAATCTATGCCCATATGTATGAGCGGTTTTCGGAACTTTATGAGAGAACAGAAATTGAAAAATACAACCTGATTAGGGTAGACAGCACTACGGTTTCTCAGGCAGCATCAAGATTGAAAGAGGGAATGAGCAATAATAGCGGGAAGAAGCTCTTAAAATTTAGTTTTTCATTTGACGGAATTCTTCCTTCCGGGGTGGAGGTTTTCAATGAACAACGTTATTCATCAGAAGATCTGGCCCTGCCCCAGGTTATTCTTAAGCAGATGAAAAAAGAAGAACATCATGGCAATATATATGTCATGGACAGAGGGCTGCAATCTGCCAAAACAATGATGAATTTCGATGATAACTCAGTGAAGTTTATCGTAAGACTAAAGGAAAACAGAAAATTTGAGGAAAAGGAATCTTTCCTCACTGCTCAAAGTATTATAAAATGGGATGAATGGATATTGATGAAAGACAGCAGGGTACAAATATTTGCACGAAGCCCCATTGAAAACAGGGATGGAAAATCCTGTAAAGTGGACAATGAATTTCGTCTGGTGGTTATTAAAAATGAGAAAACGGGAAAGGAATTTTGGTTTTTAAGCAATGAATTTGAACTTTCGGCCAAAGAAATCTCTGAGTATTACAGGAAGCGATGGGATATAGAAGTGTTCTTCAGATTCCTCAAACAGGAACTTAATCTTACGCACTTGGTTTCACTCAATAAAAACGGAATTGAGGTAATGGTTTACATGACAATGATTGCTTCAATGCTTCTGCTGATTTATAAAAAAGCGAACAATCTGGGATACAAAACTGCTAAAAGACGTATCGCTATGGAGCTAAGGGATATGATTACAGCTGTATTAATCATTTTTGCAGGAGGAAATCCAGA
>NZ_QEHP01000007.1:0-31110 GCF_003094695.1 Chryseobacterium sp. HMWF035
CATTTATATCAATTAATAATATTTTTAATAACTCAAACCAATCAAGCGTTTTTTATAACACCGATTATAGCACAGCGGAATATAATTATTTTCAAAAGAGAATAATTTATTTTGGAGTTCAATATAGGTTATACAATGCTTTTGATTAAACTTCTTATTGTGAAAAGTTTTTTATATTTTGAATAATTTATTCTGTTCCATATTCTTGCCAGAATTCAAAATGTAATCTTCCCTCAAAAAGCAAATAAATATATTTTTTAATTTAAGAAAGTGTTTATTTTAAAAACGATTATACTTAATGAGTTGTAAGGATTGAAATTGTATATTGTTCTAAGGATAACCTGTTGTACATTTAGGAAATCCATTCAATATTCTGACAATCAATGTGCGTTAAATTTAGCAAATCGTAAAAACTTATTATTATAAAGATGGAAGTTTTTTGCTAGAGAGTTTTTTTTCTTCTATTATTATAAGCTTTGATTTCAACTTCATTTAAAGGACGCTTATCTAAAATTTTATAATTCTTAATGATATTATTTTCTTTGTCAAATTGAACTTTATCATTTTTTTGTCTATTTACTTCTATTTTTAGATAGAGTAAATCTGTACTTAATATCGTGTCTGGTAAAAAATCCTTATAAGAACTTTTATTGAGTGCAAATGCTAATAAATGTAATTTTCGTATATTATATCTTGCATTAGAACTGAAATTTTCAACTTTTCCCACATATCCATCAGCAAAACCCATTCTTTGAGAAAGTTCAACTTGTGATATATATGGATACATACGACCTCTTAATTCTCGAACCCGATCAATTATGAAAAGATCTATTTCTGATATAATTAATTCTACTATCTTGCCTTCAGACATTATCATTTCTTTTAAGCAATTAAAATAATTTCAGTTATTTATACACATCCATATTTGGATGTATTGTAAATTTTACTATATTTGTTAAATATTACATTAGAAAAATGTAATTTTGCGATACTTCAACGAAAAATAGAAGCTATTGCTTAGAATCTCGCTATTGAAAACTGGTAATTTTTAAACGCACGAGACAATAAGTAATGAGGCTCACGACCTAGGCGTGGGTTTCTCTCTTGTCTGTGTGTAAGGTATACCAGTGCCTCAATAGCGGATATTGTAGAGTTTCCACGCCGTTTTATTTTCGGTATTCTCAACATTCTAAGCTAAAATTCCTAAATATAAAGTACGCACGACACGGTACGGTGGTTGCGCAACCATTGCGGCAGAAATGCTTTCTAGGGACAACTTTTTTACGTTCATGTTAATTTTCCCGGTACCTTCTGGTTACCGATACTTAGATGGTATCCGGGATTTTATTACAAAACACAAATTAACTATAAAACCGATATCATGAAACCATTAAACCTTTATTACGACTCCTCCTAGAGCATACCCATAATATTATATTCCATAAAAAAGCCCCTTCCCATAAGTTGACTGCTTAGGAGGGAAGAGGCAAAGAAGTTTAACGAATTAAACCTTTTCAAAATTATGAAAAAATCCTATACCAGCATAGGGAGCATTTGTTTTGCTCTTATGTTGACGGTAGTAAGTGCCCATTCTCAAGCACAGGAGTGGAGAAGTTCAGATACTATTGCCCGAAACAATGCCACCGCTACCGTATTCAGGAAAAAAGCCGATACTTTACTGCCTATGTCTAAATCAGATGCAGAGCAGGTAAAGACTATCGAAGAAGTTGTGCTGAATGCTGGCTATTACAAAGTCAAAGAAAAAGAGAGAACCGGAAGCATTGCTAAGGTTTCAGCTAAAGAGATCGAAAACCAGCCTCTAACAAATGTACTGTCTGCTGCTCAGGGAAGAATGGCGGGAGTGAGCATTACCCAAAACAGTGGGGTTCCCGGCGGAGGTTTTGATATCCAGATTAGGGGAAGAAATAGCCTCAGAACAAGAAGTAACAGTAGTATTGACGGCAATCAACCGTTATATGTAATAGATGGAATTCCAATTGGCGGAAATGTAGTTTCTCCTTATTCAGGAACGATTTTACCGGAAGCCAACATTAATCCGCTTAACAGTATTAATCCCAGTGACATTGAATCCATTGAAATTTTAAAAGATGCCGATGCTACGGCTATCTACGGTTCAAGAGGAGCTAATGGTGTGGTGCTTGTAACCACTAAAAAAGCAAAGAAAGGAAAATTATCACTTTCTTTTAATACTTCATATGCTTTGAGTGAGACGTTCTCTAACCTGAAAATGATGAGTACCGAGCAGTATCTCAGGGTAAGAAAACAGGCTTTTGCAAATGACGGAATTACAAATTACCCTGCAATGGCTTATGATGTTAATGGAGTATGGGATCAAAACCGGAATACAGACTGGGCGAAAACTCTGATTGGAAATACTGCCTCTCAATCCATTACTCAATTATCCTTAAGCGGTGGAAGTGAAACTACGACATTTTTAGTGAGTTTGGGACATCAGGAACAGACTACGGTTTTCGGAAAAGATTTCAGGTATAAAACCAATAACATTTCGAGCAATATCTCGCACCGGTCTTCGGACAAGAAATTTATGCTGAATTTGTCGAATCTCTTTTCGATGCAGGAAAATAATGTGATGAATCAGGACATTACAAGAAATGCTTTTTTATTATCACCAAATGCTCCGGCATTATACGATGAAAATGGGAGCCTGAACTGGGAGAACAATACATTTAATAACCCTGTAGCGGCATATTATGCAACTTATTCCAATAAGAATTTACAATTTTTAAATAACCTCAGTACAGAATACGATATTTTCTCAAATTTTAAGATTAAACTGAATGGAGGACTTAATTATCAGACTTTTGAGGAATGGTCTTTAATTCCCCATACCATTTACAATCCCTCATCAGGATTAACTCCGGCGTATTCACAGACATATACTGCAAATAGCAATAAGCTGTCCTTTATTATAGAACCTCAGTTAAATTATCTTTGGAAAAAAGGGAAACATCAATTGGATGTTTTAGTTGGTGGAACCTATCAAAATGACGTCACTAATCAAGTATCTCTTCAGGGATACGGATTCCAAAGCAATGCCTTTATCCAAAATATAGGATCGGCACAGACCAAGATTATTTCTGATCTGGTTAAAACAGAATATAAATATGCAGCGGTATTCGGAAGAATCAATTATCAGTTCGATCATAAATATATCCTCAATATTACAGGAAGAAGAGACGGAAGCAGCCGTTTTGGTTCAAATAATAAATTTGCCAATTTTGGTGCAGTAGGAGCTGCATGGTTATTCTCCAAAGAAGATTTATTCAAATCTCTCAACTTAAAATGGCTATCCTTTGGAAAATTGAGAGCCAGCTATGGTTCATCAGGAAGTGATAATATCGGGGATTACCAGTATAGGGATACTTTTATTACTTCATCAACACTTATTTATAACGGAGTAGTGGGGTTGTCGCCATCAAGACTTTTTAATCCCGATTTCAGCTGGGAGAAAACCGTGAAGTTCGAAACAGCACTCGAACTCGGCTTCTTCAATAACCGCCTGAATCTAACTGCTGCATGGTACAGAAACCGTTCTTCTAATCAACTCATAGGCTACCAGTTACCTGCTATAACCGGATTTACTTCCGTACTAGCCAATTTGGATGCAACGGTTCAGAATACAGGAATGGAAATTGAACTTAGTGCAAAACTAATTACAACTAATGATTTCAAATGGGATACCAGTTTTAATATCAGTTTTCCGAAGAACAAGTTGATCGCATTCCCTGGACTTCAGGGTTCCACGTATGCTAATTCCTATGTAATCGGAGAGCCTGTTTCTATTGTCAAATTGTATCATTTAGAAGGTATTAATCCACAAACAGGACAATACCAATTCACGGATTATAATGGGGATGGTAAAATCACTTCTCCAGACGACAGACAGGTGATTAAAAATATAGGGATCGAATTTTTCGGAGGACTGACTAACAATTTTACTTATAAAAACTGGAATCTTTCATTCTTATTCCAGTTTGTGAAACAGCAGAACCGAAACTACAATTATATCATGCCCTCTCCGGGAATTATGAGCAATCTTCCCGTGGAAGCCCTTAACGTATGGTCACCTCAAAATCCTGACGGCTATTACATGCCGTATCATTCTACTTCCACCGCTTCCCATGTTTTGTTTCAGGGCAGTGATGCTACGGTATCTGACGGATCATTTATTCGGTTGAAGAATCTTCAGTTAGGATACAGAATCCCGATTCAAAACAGTAAAAGTATTATTAAAGAAGCTAAGATTTATTTTCAGGGACAGAATTTGTATACATGGACAAAATATTTCGGGGTTGATCCCGAGTTTTCCTCCATCGGCTTTCTGCCGCCTTTAAGAACCTATTCATTAGGAATGCAGATCAGTTTTTAATAAAAAAACAAACTCTAAAAAAGAAAAAAATGAAAACCTATATCAATACCATAACCTATATCCTTTTTCTCATCTTATTACAGTATTTCTTTGTTTCCTGTGAGAAAATGATTGATGTCGATTTACCAAATAATCAGATACCTTCAGAACAGGTATTTGAGGATGTACAGACTGCGGATGCGGCTTTGGCAGCATTATACAGCGGATTATGGGATAATTCCCCTTTAGCCGGAGATCAAACCGGAAAATTGTTGGGAACCTATACCGATGATCTTTCGTACTATGCCACGACGTCTACCAACGGGATTTTAGATTTATATCAGAATACCCATACCGATTCCAATGCAGCGGTATATGCGTATTGGGCTTCGGCGTATCAGAAAATCTATATGGCGAATGCCATTATAGAAGGGGTTGAAAAGTCCCATTCGCTTTCAGTGGCAGATAGAAACAGATTGAAAGGAGAAGCCTTACTGATAAGATCCATGCTGTTTTTCTATTTACAGCAAATCTATGGTGATATTCCTTTGCCGACTACTACCGATTACAATATCAATAAAGTTCTTCCTAAAACCGGTTCCAATGAAGCTTTAACAAAGGTTGAGGGTGATCTTAATTCCGTAATAAATCTGATCCCTGATGATTACCGCAATGCGGAAAGAATTTTCCCCAATAAAAAAGTTGCTCAACTGATGTTGGCAAAAGTGTATATGGTTCAAAATACACCCACTAAATGGGTTGAAGCAGAAACCTTACTGAAAAATATCATTCAAAGCCCTTTGTACACCTTCCAAAATGATGTTACGAAAGTTTTTACCAAAACAGGAAGCCATATTTTGTGGCAGCTCAAACCAAAGAATCCGGGAGATGCCGTAAAAGAAGCCAGTATTTATTATTTTACAGGGGCAGCTCCAAGCTCATTTGCCTTGTCACAGGATTTGGTAAATGCTTTTTCAGTAAACGATATAAGAAAACAAAGCTGGATGGCAGCAGTAACTGTGGGTGGAAACACATGGTATAGGGCAGAGAAATATAAGAACAGATCAAATAATACGACAGAATATTCTATTGTATTCCGATTGGAAGACGTGTATTTGCTTTTAGCCGAAGCTTTGGCTCAGCAGGATAAGCTCACGGAAGCTTTGCCTTATCTGAACAAAACTAGACAAAGAGCAGGACTAATTGCCATCACAAATCCTGTTTCTAAAGAAAATTTGCTAAATGAAATTTTACTTGAGAACCGAAGAGAATTTTTCACCGAGTTCGGACACCGTTTTTTTGGACTGAAAAGGCTGAACAAATTACAGACATTACAAGCTACAAAACCCAACTGGAAAGAATTTCACAGGATATTCCCGATTCCTCAGAAAGAAATATTACTGAATACTAACCTTAACCCACAGAATGCAGGGTATTAAATGTAAGTAGTAATGATAAATAAGAGGTAAGAAGAAAATGAATCAAGTAAAAATGAAAGCGCTGAAATGAAAATGAAAGCAAAAAAATATAGACAAACAAAACTGAGGAGCAGTATGTTTAATAGAATGCAAAAATTTTTAGTGTTCATATTTTTGATGGGTTTAACGGCAACGCAACTGCTTTTTGGGCAAAAAACCGAGACTAATAATAATCTTAAAAAAGATAAAGATACCTTAGGGGTTTGGATGTCAAAGTTTTATACCATTACCAACCTCAAAGCATCTCCCAATAACCGTTATGTACTGGTGGGTAAAACGTACAAAAGAAATAATGACACAGTTTGGGTTTTTGATACAGAAAAATCCAATCAACCCATTCATACCCTAGTTAAAAAAAGTAACATTCTATTTTTTGATGATGATAAATTACTTACTTCAGGAGATGGAAAAGCAGAATTGTTACATTTAAAAAACAATCAAAAGAAGGTTTATGAAAATGTGCAGAGAGCTGAAGTATTAGAAAAAAGCGAACACTATTTTATTTTGAACAAAGATAAAACCCTGAATCTTTATGATAAAAATGTGAAGCTGATACATTCTGTTTCCGGAGTTTCACAATATACAACCGATAAAAAATCAAAAATTTTTATTGCTGAAAAAGAAAAAAATAAACAAACTAGAGAAAATACGAATATTATATCAGTTATACTCAGTGACAACAAACGCAGCAAAGAGAATAATTCAAACAAAGAAACTTTGTATTCCACAGAAAATGAAATCACGAAACTGGAATTAGCCCCTTCAGGAAAATACCTGATCGTTATGGAAAAAGTACAGAATTCAGATCATTTGCAGGTTACTTTTATACCTGCAAATACACCTACAAGCCAAAGTATGTCAACAAATCAGGGAAACCCTGATACAAAAAGAGATTTCAAAAGCTTTTCAGGCAAAGCAGATTTTGTTACGGTTACAGAGATTGGTAACGGAAAATCCTATTTCATTGATTTTGACAAAAGGATACCCCCTGTAAAAGAGGAAATGGTGGAGGTATGGTACGGAACCGATAAAAATTTGAGGAAAAAGAAATATGGGACACAGGAGCATGAATATCAGATCTGGAGCACTGAAACAAATCATTCAGAAAAGCTTAGGACAGATCGTTTTTCAACGTTTGCAGCAATGGGGAGCAGCCATTATTTTTTAGCTTTTAATACCGAAGAGGAATTTAATTATGTTAATACGTCTCTTGTATTTTCAATATATCTTTATGATATAACCGATACATCTTACCGCTCCCTTTTTACTGCTTCTTCCAAAATTACAGGAACAAAAGACGGGACGTATATTGTAGGATTTGAGGAAAATCAAGGAAACTGGGTTTTGTATGATCTTACATCGTTTGCGAAGAACCTGCCCAGTCCGACTATTATCACTGAAAAAGGGCTTACAAATCCTGTATTCAGTAGCGATAACCGGTTTTTATTCTTTGAAAGTGACAATGGTCTTTGGCAATATGATCTAAAATCCCAAAAGATGAATCCGGCAGGAATTGCTAAAGGAAAAGACGTGAAAATAATGGATAAGAAAATCCAATCTGCTTATACACAATACAACGCTAGGTTTGAACTGAGTACTATAGACCTTCAAAAACCAATGCTTTTAAAAGTACGTGATAAAAAGAATAACCTGACTTCTTATATCAATTGGAGAAGAGGGAAAACAGAAACACTCATCCCACCGACTCAGAACAGAATTAAAGACATTCAATATAATCAGGACACCGGTAATATTTTCAGTATTGAGGAAAATTATAACAGTCCGCCTGTACTATATCGGTATGAAACTCAAATCAAAAACAAAGAAAATAAAAAAAAAGCGATGTTCAAGTCCGGTAAAGAAGATAAAGTAATTGTCAATCAAAAACAGGAAATTTTATCATATACCAATACGGCAGGAACAAAGCTGAAAGGGCTTTTGTATTATCCGGTTAATTTTGATCAAAAGAAAAAATACCCGATGGTGGTAAGGATCTACCAGCAGCAGGCAGAATCCTGTGGGGTGTATCCTATTCCTGATTTTGATGAAGATGGGTTTAATGTTAGATTACTTTTGGAACATGGATATTTTGTGTTTCTTCCGGATATTATTTATGATGAAAGAGGAACGGGAATTGCTGCCCTTGATTGTGTAAATATCGGACTGGATCAGTTACAAGCTCATCCCAATATTGACCAAAAGAAAATAGGACTCACGGGGCATTCTATGGGAGGTTATGAAACGAATTTTATTGCAACAAAATCAAACCAATTTGCAGCTTATATTTCCGGAGCTTCCGTAAATAATATTATTAAATTTTATTTTTCTTATAATACTCATTTTAATCTTTTCGACTTTTCAAGATTTGAAAATGGACAGCATGAAATGAATGTTCCTTTTTCAGAGAATAAAGAAAAGTATTTTAAGAACAATCCGATTTATGATGTGGAAAAGGTCAGTGCCCCGATGCTCTTATGGGCAGGTTTAAAAGATGAAAATGTCACTCCGGATCAGACCATGGCATTTTATACCGGGCTTTTACGAAACCGAAAACCCGTTATTGCTTTGTTATATCCTGACAAGGAGCATGACTTGGGTAAGGGGAGTAAAGAGAGTGAAGATTTAAATCTTAAGACCTTAGAATGGTGGGGATATTTCCTGAAGGATGAGAAAAACATTCCATGGATTGAAATGGAAATGAAATATTATCAATAATGATAATGGATTTGCAGGCTTTTATACAATTTGCAGATTTGAATTATTTTACATATTTACGCCGGAAATAGATAATTTTTTGTCTATCATTTGTGTTTTAAGAATGACAAATCCTGTCATTCTTTTTTGTTAAAACATTTAACAAGGTACTTCAAAATAACATCCTACGATAAATTATAATTTGTGATAACAAGGCTCAGAATAAAATGAACGTAATCCTGTTCTATTATATTCCTGTCGACCAGCTTGTTTTTGTATTCATATGAGCTTATTGCTTTTGTAAGCTTTTGGTAGGCATTAAACTGATCCTCTTTAATTCGTGTTATGATGTTGCCGTCTTTTTTATGAATAATCTCATCATCTGACGTTCTGACCCTGAAGATCACCTCACAAAGCCTGGGATTATGACTCATCTTTCCCGTATATTTTTCTACAATATTCACCTTAAATGAATCAAACAGGATGTTATTAAAAACAAGATGAGAATCGGGCTCCTGAAAACTAAGCTCAAGTGTATAATCCATCAAAATAATTTTTTTACAAATGTATCTACTAGCTGTTAAAAATCAAAATAAAAGGTCTATTTCTTTGGAGTTAGAGCTTCTAGGTATGGGAATATTCTTAAATGATGAAAAAAATATTCCGTGGCTGGATAGAAATAATAAAATTCAATATAATTAAGAAAGCCGCCCCACCGGAGGCGGCTCATTTTAATTACGGCTGAATCTCATGTAATGTGATTCCGCACATCGTTGGTGACACCAAGCTTTGGAGTGGTGTAGTTCCATCCACTGACCATGTACAAACTGGTCCTTGATTAACGTCACTACAGTCTTTCTCTGCGTTTTCGCAGCTGAACTGTCCTCCTCCCAGATTAACAACTCTGTAACCTGGTACAATTGCTTTTTTGCTTTCTTTTGCTACTTTGGTAGCAAACGCTGAGCCTGTTCCTAATAGGACTAAGGCTACGGGAAAAATGAATTTTCTCATAATATAAAATGGTATTTGTGCCTACTCTTTGGACCGGTTTTCGGCTTCCCCGGATGTAAAATATTTGGTTATGGGTTTTGTAAACTGGTATTGAATAATTTTATCACCAATAATGGCATACAGATATTTATCCGTGACCATAAAATCAGAAACACTCTTATTATCTTTTTTAAAGAGGTAAAAGCTTCCTACATATTCAGGCTTATCCGTTCTGTAGACATCAATAATACTGGCTTCTTTCCATGCTTTTTTAGACTCATGCTTACCCATCAGGTCAGATTGATTAAACAAAAGGTTCTTATGCACAGCTGATCGAAGGTTCACTTTCAATGGCGGGGCGCTCATCTTATGAATGCCGTCAGTCAGACGTTTTGACTCTATTTTAGCAAGCCGTACCGTATCTATGGTATTCATTTTCTTTTGAACATTCAGATCTGCATCCATTACAATAAACTGGTTTCTGTAGGTATAGGTGTAAACCAGCTGTGACCGACGGTTATCTGCAATAAAACTTCCATCTATATCAAAAACACCATCAATCTGTTTCTGAAGAATATCAGAATGCAGCTGTAGCTTTTTATGACCTGTATTTAAATTAAGATCAGCCAATACAAACTGCCGGGTTTCGCTGCTTTGTGTTCTTAGGGCAAAGCGAAGGGAATCCAAAACGATCAGCTGATTGAAGTAAGCATCCTGCAAGCTGATGGTTCTTGCGTTAGGGTTTCCCAGTTTGCCCCTGAATATAACAGGTACTGTTCCATCATGAATATAATAGTAAGGGGCTTTAACCGTTAATTTAAGATTCCGGAAAGGATGTTTCATATTATCCAGATTGGTCCTCATTGATTCCTGATTTGTTAAAGCAGTATCGACAATTAAGAGAGTCTGGGGGAACTTCCTGTTTCCGAGGTAGATGTTCCCATCATCGGACCCTGCAAAATAATAGTGGGAATCACTCAACTGTAAGCTTTTCTGTTCCAATGTCGGATGCATCATAAACCTGCGGGTGAAATTGTTTTCCTTTTTCATGATCTGCTCAGAAGAGAAAAACAGGTAAGTAACAATTCCCATGTTGGCAATAATTACCGAAATTATTAAGGTAATGTAATTTGTCGGCCTCCTTTTATTCTCTTTTTCCGTGATAATAATGGCTGCTATTGCCAAGAGAACACAGATGATATTAAAGATCAAATGTTCTATCCATCCCATTTTCTCCAAAATGCCTCCGCAGGAACAGGGTATAAATTCACTGTAATTAAGGATGAGAAAAATATACACAGTAAATGCAACCATGATTCCCAAAGAGGCGTAGAGCCCTGCTCGTTTCGTAGTTGTGAAAATGAGTGCAGGTACAATCAGCAGCTCTACAATAATCACAGCATAAGAGACAAAACCTGCATAGGCGCTTAAGAGTGGAGATTGAGCGATCTGCACCTGGAAATTTTCAAAATCAAATACTTTACTGATGGCTGCATAACAATACAAAAGGATAAAAAAATAAGCAATCCATATTGGAAGTTGTGTTAGTTTCTTTTTCATAATAAGATTTTAACAATGATATAATAAGATCCAGAGTACTTTCACGCCACAATAGGTAGGCATAGCCGATTTTTCATTTACCGTGATGGTGGTAGTAAGAGGCCCTACGGTTTTCCATATTCCGCTAACAGGACAGTTCTTTCCTGATTCAATGATGAGTGGCAGCTGAGTTTCCATATTGGTTCAAAGTTTGGTTACTTACGGGCTTTCCAGTTGTCCCGATCCTTTGGAGGATCGGTTTCTCTGATTTCCAGTTCTTTTTCAAGTTGAGTACTGTCTGCTTTTGAGACCATTCTTTCAGTCGTAATAATAGGCACATCCGGATAGGGGACATGCGGAAGGCTTTCTTCGCGACAGGATAAAATAACAAGTGAAAGTAAAATTCCTGCAACAATATGCAGTGTTACTATTTTGGTTTTCATGATTTAGGGATTAAAAAATTAACAATCCCGGCCGGTATTTTTTTAGAATTCTGAAAGCGAATTTAGAGTGTGAATTTTTCGAAAAAAAAGGTTGGTTGGTACGATTTATAAATTTTTCAGAGACGATTTATAAATCGTACCAATAAATATTGTTATGTAATTGTTTGTAAATCAGGGTATTTTATTGGATTTGTTACGTGTAATTCCTAAAACGCAGAAATAATTTTTTGCTTGGCTCATTTTGCTTAATTTTGAATCATATTTATAATATTATTAACATTATATTGTTAAATTATTTTTATTTTGAAAATAATATTCTGTTTTTTCGTATTCTTTTGCTTTTTGGTCAATGGTCAGAAATATTCTGATTACAGGGTGCGTTATGATAATTTTGAAGAAAACGATGAACGTGCTCTTGAGTTTGTCAATGCCTATATTAAAGAAGCGAAAGCATTTAAAAATTATAAGGAGCTGACCCAGGCGTATCGGGATGCTGTCAGCTTTTCGAGAAATAAAAAAATAGAATATGCAGATAGCGCTGTTTGGGCGGCATCCCAGGCAAATGACCCCGATCTTATTGGAAATTCCTATCTTACAAAAGGAAGTGTTTACTATTTTACCTACAGAAAATATCAGAAGGCTCTTGATGAATATTTGAGAGCCTGGCAATATTTAAATAAAAGTAAAGATCTCTATCTGCGTCATAAGAATATGTACCATATAGGAGTTGTCAAAAGTTATCTTGGATATTATGAAGAAGCTTTTACCCTTTTTTCAAAATGCCGTTCCTATTATCGGGATACAAGCGTTCCCACAGATTTTCCCAACCTTCGGTATAATATGAAAAAGGGGTATCTGAACAGCCTTCATCAGATGGGTATCTGCCTGTTTTATCTAAAAAAAATAAAAGAAGTTTCCCAGCTCATTAATGAAGGATTGCAGGCATCAGCCGAGGATAAAAATTTTTATATCGAAAGAAGCTATTTTTATAAGCTGAGCGGGATTTTAGCCTATCTAAAGGCAAATGATAAAGAAGCCATATATGACTTTAACATTGCTTTGGCAGGCATTGAAAAGAAAAGTGATTTTACCAATGCATCGCTGATCTATTTTTTAAAAGGTAAAATTCTATTAAGAGACCATAAAGAAAATGAGGGTATTAAGTATTTAGAAAAAGTAGATAGCATTTTCCTGGACCGAAATTTTGCCCATCCTTCGGTAAGAGAAGCGTTTGAGCTGCTTATCACCCATTACAAAGATAAAAATGATAATAAGAAAGAATTATATTATACCAAACAATTATTGCAGTTTGATCGGGTGATGCATAATGATTTTAAATACCTTTCAGGAAAAATCATTAAAGAATATGATACTAATGACTTGCTTACATCCAAAAAAAGGCTGGAATCTTCAGCATTTTACGGATATATTGTTGCCGGAATTTCTTTCGGTGCTCTGCTCGTGATTTCTGCAAGGTATTATAAGGTAAGAAAAAGTGTTAAAAAGTACCAGATTACCGATGATCAGACTTTAGGAAAAGAAGAGCCTGAAGATGCCGCTTCAGAAAAAATTTCTAAGCTGCCTGAAAAGCTGGTAGAAGAAATATTGGGTAAGCTCGAAATTCTGGAGCAAAACAGATTTTATTTAGAAAAAGGGATTACCCAAAATCAGCTTGCCAAAAAGCTGAAAACGAACACGGCTTACTTATCGGAGGTAATCAATGAATATAAAGGTGCAAACTTTAATACATACCTCAATCGCCTGCGGATCGAGTATGCGAAGGAAATGTTAGCAACCAGTGCAGAATGGAGGAAGTATTCTATTGATACCATAGCTCATGAATGCAGATTTTCTAACAGGTCCATTTTTTCCAAACTTTTCACCAAGTTAACGACATTCACTCCGCCGGAATTTATCCAAAAAATCAATGATGAGATTGGTGATCCTTAGTCTTGTTATGACTAATACCAGCTTTATCATTTTTAATAATTAAAAATTTCTACTTTTTATTTAAAATATGCATGCTAACTTGTTTTTTAAAAAGTGTAAGCGATTACAACTGAGTTTAGAGAAACGGCTTGAACAGATCAGCTTTGAACAAAAAAATGACCTTATTCATTTATATGAGAGATCATTAATGGAAATTGATTCTGCCATAAGAATCATTAAACAGGAGGTAAGCTTATATGAGTTTTCGACTGTTGCCGACGAGGTATTTTTTTTCAGGGACATCAAGCCTGCTTTTATTTCGCAGTTTATATATTTTTCAAAACTTTTATCGATTGAAGCCGCCAAACCTAATGCAGGGGAGTCAGCCCTTAAAGAATATTTTGAATGCGAATTGGAAATATTGAAAGGCTTTTATGAAGATCACATCGATTTTTATGAGTATTACAGGCGAAAAGCGACCTATCTTGATCAAAAATATTTTGTCCGCAATCAGTTTGACCTGAAAACCAAAATAGCATCTGGCCTTTATGATTATGATGAAAAATTTGCCACTTCACACGACCACCTTATTTCCCAAATCATTGCCAATGACCGACTGGAAAAATACCTTTTGAAATCTATTGCTGAAATTAATGTGTATGTATACGAAAAGATATCAGATAAATCTCCGCTCCAGTGGTCCGCTTCAAAATCTGCTCTGGTAGAACTCCTATATGCGCTCCACAATACCCGTTCATTTAATGGGGGAAATATTGAGTTTAGCGAGATTATTAAATTTACTGAAAAATCACTCAATATTAACCTGGGAAACTTTTATAAGACGCTTCATGAGATAAAAAGCAGAAAAATTAACCCCACTAAATTCCTTCAGCACCTAAGTGAGAATTTGAATCAATCTTTCCAAGAAGATGATCAATAGGCTCTTTTCCCTTTTTCTACATTAAAAAGTCAGTTATCAGATACTTTTCCACAATTCCTTTATTGATAAGGGATATATAAAAATCTTTCGGTAGTACCGAAGACCTACCGAAAGAAATTCCGACTGATTTCGAAAATTTGTCAAATAAACTAATTTTTGAAATCATGGCAATATCCATTATCACCAAAGAAGACCTTCAGCAATTTAAAGTAGAGCTTTTGGAAGACATCAAGGAATTACTTCAGATAAGAACGACAGAACAGAAATTATGGCTTCGTACTTCCGAGGTCAAAAAACTTCTGAATATTTCTTCCGGAACCTTACAGAATCTGAGGATTAACGGAACCTTATCTTATACGAAGATAGGGGGAATCTTGTATTATAACTACAAAGACATTGAGAAGCTGCTTACGGATTCCAAATAATCACAGAAAACAGGAAATCATGAATCAGACTAAAGATATCATTAATTTTTTTGGGCATGTGATTAAAGATAACCGATTATATCCCTCTCATATCAGTGTATATGTTGCGCTTTTCCAGTGTTGGAGCATGAATCGGTTTCAAAGCCCCTTTCGTATTTGCCGTAAAGAGGTCATGGAATTGGGTAAGGTAAGATCTTTAGGAACGTACCATAGGTGTATCAAAGAGCTACACGTAGCAGGATTTATTATCTATTCTCCCAGTTATGATCCTTATAAAGGAAGCCTTGTTGAGATTATTGATTTTGAGGAGTCTGAAACTTCTTTAAACAAAGGATTTCGGGAGCAAAAATTATCCGTACAAAAAGAAAGCCTCTTTTCTGCACCTACCTTATATGAAGTGGAATTATATTTTAATGAACGTGATTTGCCTTCTGCTGATGCACATCAATTTTATACATTCTACGATTCCCAGAGCTGGAAATTAAGTGACGGGAAACTAATGAACAGCTGGCAGGCTGCAGCCAGGAGCTGGATTTCTAAGGAGAAAAAATAGGTAGCTAAAAATAAGTTTTTCACTAAAAGAAAAAGAGAAATGAAAAAGATAGACCCGCAAACACCCCTTTGGAAGCTGACCGTTGAGGAATTTTTGGAAATTATCCAAAACCTCAATTCGGAAAGCAGGCATGAATATGGACTGAAAGGACTGGCTAAAATTCTGGGATGTTCCGTTTCAAAAGCTTCGGAAATTAAATCTTCCGGAATTTTGGATGAAGCCATCATACAAAAGGGGAAAATTATCATCATTGATAAGCAAAAAGTACTAGAACTTTTTGCCCAGAAGTAACGATGTATTATCAGGAACTCATACAAAAGTTTTGGGACTTCAACCAAAAAGCGCAACTGAGTACCACTGCTGTTGCAATATACCTGTATTTGCTGAAATTAGCGAACGATAATAACGGATATAATGTTACTGTTTCCGATGTAGCGATTGGTAGTACACTCGGAATAACGAGAAAAACGGTAAAATCTGCCAGAGAATCGCTGCGGAACTCAGGACTGGTTCGGTACGAAAGCAAAAATGGGTATTCTTGTTCTTACAGAATAGTACCAGATTATCCTTTACCAATCCTTAGCCAAGAAAAAAGCCAAAAGGTAATAATCAAACATAACCCCTTGATATTAATCGTAGAAAAAAAAGAAAATTTACCATTGGTTGGTTTACCTGCCCTAAGTACTCCCGAAACTATCGAGCAGAAAGAGAAAGTATCTTATAATAGTGCGTCCGAGCCTTTTAAAATGCGAAAAAATCCTTCTTTGGAGGAATTTATGGAGTATGCCTATACGCTGATTGGTTATGAGATATCAATGGACCCTGCTATTAAGGAAAGATACGCTTTGTGGGCCAATAATGATTGGTGCAATAACTTAGGAAAACCGATAACCAACTGGAAATCCTCATTGAAAAATCTGTTACCCTATATGAAAAATAGGATTGATAACGGACAGTTGTCTTTAGAGTCAATCCCTACTATTAAACCTCCAAAGTGATCCTTAAGAGAAAATAAACATTGATGTTTATCTATTTAAAATTTTAAAACTACAAAAATGAAACTATCAGATGTAAAGCCTAGACAGAAAGTAAGTATGAATGGTATTCTTGCCGAATATCAAGGAATTCAAAAAATTAAAATCCCCAATTTCGGGAAAGTAGAAAAAAGAGTTTTCAGAACAGATGAAACAGGAGATTATCTATACTATAATCTTACTGATGGCTCAAAAACATTAAAGTCTGAGAAAATTAAATTGCTGTAGGGGGCTGTCAAGCCTAATATAGCTCTGTTAAGAAGGTCAAAATTAAAGCACGCTAAAATATAAATTATGGCTATTCCGGAAAGAGATTTTAGGTTTGTCAGAAAGAAGTTTGAAGATAAAAGTGAAAGAATTCCTGATAGAATACGCATGGGGAACCATTTCGTTGATGATTTTATTTTTGAAGACCAAGAGGCCGCTGATATTCCGATCAATGCGCTACGTGTTATTTTTAACGTGAACTCGACAAAATACATGAGGTATTAGTACTCTAAAAGATTTACTTTAGAGGTTGAAAAACAAAACACCTCATGAAAAACAAAGATATGCTTTTTGATGAAAAGCTGTTGATAGAAATTTTTATAAAAGCAGATGATATTTGCAAAACCATCGAAAAGGAATTCGTTTCCAAAATGCTTGAAGATAAAAAAGCTGAATATGTCTACCAAAAACCCAACTGCGAAATGACAGAAAGTGAGATGATGACTTTGCTTATTTTCTATCATTATTCGGGGTTTAAGTGTTTTGAATATTTTTACAAACAGCTTGTAATGAATAAATTACGCAGTTATTTTCCCAAAATACTGAGCTACAATCGTTTTGTAGAAATCTTGTCTTCTGTTTCACTTCCCATGTTCATTTTTGCCAAGTCTCTTTGCTCAGAAAGTCAGAATACAGGCATTAGTTTCATAGATTCTAAGAAACTTGTTGTTTGCCACAATCGTCGTATCCACCAGCATAAAGTCTTTTCAGGGAGGGCCTCAAGAGGGAAATCTTCCACGGGTTGGTTCTTCGGATTTAAAATCCATTTGGTGATTAACGAAAAGGGAGAACTTCTAGATTTTGACCTTACTCCAGGCAATGTGGCGGACAATAATCATGGATTATTAAAACGTATTTTAAAGAAAATCACAGGTTTATGTTTTGGAGATAAAGGGTATGCTACAACACTTTGGAAGGATTTTTACGAAAATGGGCTAAAGATCATTACCAAAACCAAAGGTAAAACCAAGGCAAAATTGATGACGCTTCAAGAACGTTATATGCTGCTGAAACGTCCAATAATAGAAAGTGTGAACGATATTTTTACCTCAGTTTTTGATTTGGAACATTCCCGACACAGAAATCCAGATAACGCTTTGACACATATGCTTTCCTGCGTTTGTGCTTATTGTTTTTATCCCGAAAAACCTTCGGTAAACTTCCCTAATTGGATAAATTAAAAAAAACACCATAATTTATTGAAATTTAAAGATTTATCGTCGAGTTCACGTTAATTATTAAGGTAACAAAGGTTTCTAATGAGAAAATCTATTGTAATTTTCTCTACCACTACAACATTTCAAAAAATGACAGTACAGATATATTTTTGATAGGTCTTCCTTTTTCTCAAAATTCAAAACTTGAATACAGTTTATTATCAAATGATGCAAACTTAGTAGTATCATATGGATTTAATTCAGTAGGTAAAGGAGCATTAAGTATTAATGCTTTTAAGAAACCTGTTAATTTAGATTTTGAATTTACAAACGTAGAATTGCCTATAAAGGCAACTCCTAGTGACGAAAATGGTCTAATTACTACTTTAGATTTTGATGATAAATACTTAACCAGTTCATCAAGGACAATAAAAATTCTTTCGCTAAATCAAATTCAAGTATCAAATACAACTTTAATAAATTCGAATCCCAAATTTAGTCTCATTGGAAATCACAACTATCAATTGTCTTCACCAGAACCCCTTGAAAATGTTTATTTTATTATTCCCAAACCAAAAGACTCTTATTTAAGCACGTTCATAGCTTTTATGACAATTGCAATATTTATTGGAATATTTAGTTCAATAAAACTTTTAAAAGGAAAGACGCAATCAATTTTTGGAGGGATTGTAGGAATACTCTTGCTAGCATATTTAGGGTATTTAATGTTTTCAAAAATTATACCGGAGGACTTCACCAAAGACATTGATATGATTAGTTTAATCGGAGGTGGAATTGGACTTTGTATTGGCGTAGTGTTAAACTCAGCATATAATTTAATAACTATTTATGCAATAGAGCGACAACAATCTGGCGGATAATACTGCTGCCAACATCGGATTGGCAATATGGCGGCTAAAGTGCTTCTATGAAACATTTGTGCAAGGTTCAACAGCAGGAATCCCAGATGTCGCGGATTTGCAATCCGTGACATTTACCTACCAAGAACATCTTACGCAAAAACTTTCAGAATATAAAAATTAAAATCACGGATTACAAATCCGCGACATCGTGTAAAAACGTTATTCTATTAGCTAAAAACCCCTACCCCACTTCAAAATCAAACAATTCTTTCGGATGTACTTCTAAACCTTTCGCTAATTCCTGTATGTAGAAATTCTAACATCAAATTCTCCTTTTTCAATTTTGCTGATATTACTATGGTCGACATCACATTTTTGAGCTAATTCCCGATAGCTTAATCCCAACTCCTTTCTAAATTTTTCAATTCTTTTCCCAAAAGCTATTCGAAATTCAATTCTATCCATTGTAAATGTTGACGTAGTTATTCAGAAAATTTCTAACTTTTTTAATCAAAATTAATATTCAACAAATCTTTAGGTGGCACATTCAGACCTTTAGCAAGATCAATTAATGTAGTAAATGCAAAATTTCTTTTTCCATTTTCTATATCGCTTATTGTGGCTTTAGTAATTTTGGAGCTGTTAAGAACAACATCATCTTGCGTAAGTCCAGATTTAAGTCTTAAACCTTTAACGTGTTCTCCAAATTTTTTTAGTATTTCATCTTGTAAAAAGTCCATTTGTAAAAAGTTTACACACATTTGAGATTTTAGAAAAATACAGCCAACTCATCCCCATCTGGATAAATTTTAGACTTTTTAAAATTTATCATCAAATCCTTCAGCAAAAAATTCTTCTAAACTCATATTAAAAGCATGAACTATTTTTGCCAGTGTGCTAAATCTTAAATCTTCTCCTCTTTCATATCTTCCAAACTGAGCGCGTGAAATATTATGTTCGTAAGCAAAATACTCATAGCTTGTGTATCCCTTAGCTATTCTTATCTCTTTAATTCTTTTACCTAGATTTTTTAACACAACCTCTTTAGAAAACTCATTTGCCATATTTGTAAATTGTATAATTGATAATTTTTACAAATCTTATAAATAACCATCATTTATGTTACCATTAAAAAGATGGATCATATTAGTGTCTTTTAAAAATGTTTTTATATCTTTGAAATAAAAATGATGAATTCAAGAAAACTAAAAATTTATTCAAGATTTCAGAAAAGCAGCAACCGACTGATCATCGTTCCGGAAATCCGGCTCAGAGGAAAATGGCTTGATGAGCTGGGTTTCGGAAAAGGAAAAATGGTAAATATTCAGCAAAAGAAAAATAAACTGATTATTACCGTCGATGAGTTATAAATACAGTACGATGTATTTGTTATTCGCAACATTTAATGATGAAATTCAATTATAAAAAACTCAAATTTTGCACTCTTTTTGGTAAAATACTTTCCGTACCTTTGATTACATCTGAAAATCATCAATAATAAACATCACAGAATGAAAATACTCATCATTGGCGGTAACGGAACCATCGGAAAAACAGTAGCAGCACATTTTAAAGAGAACAACGAAGTTGTAATTGCCGGAAGAAACTCCGGAGATGTAACGGTGGATATTGCAGACAGCCATTCCATTAAAGAAATGTTCGAAAAAATCGGAAAACTGGATGCCATCATCTGTATTGCCGGTGAAGCAAAATGGGCAGATTTCAAAGACCTTACCGAAGAAGATTATTACATCGGACTGAAAAGCAAACTGATGGGGCAGGTTAATCTCGTCCGTATCGGAAAAGATTATTTGAATTCCAATGGTTCTATTACTTTATCTACAGGAATTTTAGCGGACGACCCTGTTGTACAGACCGCAAGTGCTGCAATGGTGAACGGCGGAATTCACAGCTTTGTACAGGCGGCTGCTCTGGAACTGGAAAACGGAATCAGACTGAACGTGGTATCTTCCGGAATGGAGGAAGACGCTTACGAAAAATACAGAGATTATTTTCCAGGACACAACCCTATTCCCATGAAAAAAGTAATCAACGGTTATGTAAGAAGCGTGAACGGAAAAGGAAACGGCGAAGTTATCAGAATTTATAACTAAAAAATAAAAGGTTGAATGATGAATAAACTGCCGAAATATTTAAATGATCTCGAAGAAAAAATCTCAAAGCATACTATTTCCAATCCTGAAATTTCGAAATCCAATGTAGGATGGCAAATCGAACATATTTTGCTGACAATTAATGCCATCATCGAAAATATAGAAAAATCTGATCCCAAAAATTATAAATGGAGCTTCAAACTTTCGAAAACAATTGTTTTTGCGTTGAATAAAATTCCGCGAGGCCGTGCAAAATCGCCAAAAATAGTCACTCCGGGACATTATGATGAGCAGACTTTAGAGCAGCATTTACAATTCACCAAAACGAAAATCAGGCAACTGGAAAATCTTGATTCCAATAAATATTTCAACCATCCTTTTTTCGGAGATTTAAAACTGAAAAAGGCAATTAAATTTCTGGAAATACACACGAACCATCATCTGGAAATCATCAATGATATTCTGAAGAGTAAAAATATATAAGTTTATAAAAATTTTGTCCTCACTAAGGAACAAAAATAATATGTACTAATAAAAGCTAAAATTCATGAAGCTGAAATTCATTTTTATTTTAATTTCCTTCTTTCTTTATTCGTGTAAAAAAGAAAATAAAAATATGGGAACCGTAGTGAAAAGCAATACAAATACTGAAGTTTCAACGGACATCAATTCTCTTCAGAAATTAATTAATTTATCTAAATTCAGACCAGAGAAAGTGAAGTTTAAATATATTTTTATTGATAATTCCGAAGGAAGAATTCCCGGTCCATCCGATTCTTTTTTGGAAGCTGTTATATGTTTTGATGAACAGACAATGAAAAAAATATGGGATCTGGATAAAAACGCTGACTTTGCACATCCTGATTACCAGAAACAGGATTTCGAATTTGACTGGCTGGACGAAAAGATTATAAATGAACTTAAACAATCCGACGGTATGAAAGCGGCTCATCCTGATTTTATTTTTGACACGGAAAACGGAAAATGTTGGTATCTGAAAAACAAAATTTTATTCATTAAAACAGTAAATTAATTTAAAATAATGATTAAACTGTATTGATGACGAACGATAATCAACTTTTCCACATTATCTGGACAACTTATAATGAATATCCTGTTTGGGACAGAAACGGCTATTGGAAAAAACTTACTGATACTTACTCGAAATTACGCCTGCAAAATATAAGCTACACTTTGTCCCATGAGTTATCCGATGAATATGTAAATAAAAATCCACAAAACAACAGGATTCTTTTACAGGAAAAATCTATAAACCAATTGAGAATTGATATTCATGAACTTTGCAGGGAGAACAGCGACAGGATAATTGACGGACTTGAAATTAAAGCGCTTCATATTAACGAATCAAAAGTTGAAATAGTCGTGCTTTCGAATATAAAAGTACTGAATCAGAAAATTTCAAGACTGAAAAGCAAAACCTCTTCTGCCTTATTACGTTCAAAATATACCGAAGAATTTTCCGGAAACAAAATCTGGGGAAAAGGATTTTGGTATTCAACGATTTTAAATAAAGAAGATTTGGCGATTTCAATAATTGAGGATGGTTTTTCTAAAGAATTTTGAGGAATAATAAAGATCAGTCAGCCACCATTTAGAACAAAAGCAAGATGCAGAAACCAGATAAAATAATTGATTTAATTTTCAACAACAGAGCATACAAAGTTGAAATTACAGGAAACGTAGATAAATCGGACGGATTTATTTATTACACTTTTAAATTTGATGAAGAAAATTTCATTGTCATTTCAAAATTTGATGGCGACCAATGGAAAATCGCAAATATAACCGATGATTCTATTGCTGAAAAACTGGGCAAGTGGATCGAAGCGTTGGATTGAGAATCTGAAACATTCAACTTTACAAATTGAACTTCAAAATGCTGAAAAAGAATTAATGATATTATAATCAACAAAAATAGATGATTTGCAGATACAGATACCACATTATCAAACTATAAAAATAAAAATAACGGTTTAGTTAATGGAACCATAAAATTAGGCAAGGAAAAAGAAGCCTACCACATCCAGAAACTTATCGAACTGAAAATGAATGAGGAAGCTATCTTTAAAAATTATAAAATTAAATTGTGAAGCATTAATTTAATTTTCCTTCATTCATTAAATTTGTGGATTTGTAAAGTAAATTCTATATTTGCCAAAATTAAAAACTAAAAACCGTTGAAATATTTAAATTATACCACAAAAATTACTTTTTATTTGTAAAAGTGTTATTCTATATTTTAACACTTAAAGACACAAGAAAAATTCCATTTAAAATCTACCGCTTACAGTCATAATCTTTTTTAAAAAATCCGTTAAAAGATTAAAAAACACAAAGCCAGAATTTTAAATCCTTAAAAAAATCAACATTTAAATAAAACATAATGACCAAACAATTAAAGTTTGCAGTTGTATTATTACTAACAGTTGCAAGCATGAATGTAAATGCTCAGAAAAAAGCACCTGCAAAAGCTACAAAACCTGCCACAGAAAGCAAATCTTCAAAACCAAGCAAGCAGGAAACAATGGATTGGATAGCCGGAAAGATGAAGGAAAACCTAGGACCATACAGAACATTTGTTTCTTATTCCGACGGAAAATTTGTCTATAAAAAGCCATATGAAAGAGAAACAAACTTCTGCACAACAACAATCGACCTTAATAAAATCACAGGAATGAATTCTGAATATTCAGACGATTTTTATGTAACAGGAAAAGGCTGCATGTCAACAATTTGCGATAATGAGACTAAAGCAAGTAGTTATCAGACATTCTCCATGAGTGGTCCTAACTATAATGATTATTCAGCTCCGTTCAATTTCACTCCGGATCAGACCTTGGTAGAAAGACTAAAAAAAGCGGTCGCTACTTTAATTGAATACAACGGATCAAAGAAAGAAGAAGGAGAAGCCTTTTAAAATATCATAAACAAATATTCTTAAAATTAATAACATGAAAAATAAATCAATTTTAGCAGCATCTTTTTTTGCTGTTTCCTTAACGCTTATCTCTTGTGGAGAAAAACCTCAAAACATAGAAATGGGAAAAGAATTCAAAGTGTATGAAAATCCCATTACCGTTTTAAAAGTAGAAGAAAGCAAAATTCTCAGAAACGACAAAGATTCTACCCTTTTGATTGCTCCCAATGGAAAAAAATACGTCTATGCAGAAGTGAAAAATCCTAAAAATGAAATGATCTTCATAAAAGCTTTCAGTAAAGATTCGGAGGTAAAATATGATGACGATTTATCTTTGTCAGATTACAAACATGATATCGACAAAGGATTTACCGATGATTATTTCCTTGTTGATGACAACAGCTCGATTGATAAATTAGTGATCACAGATCCTTCCGAAACACAATTTGTTTTGACGAATCCAAAAATTACAAAATCTACTACTGCAATTTCTCCCGAAGCTCAGAAAATAGTAGACTCTTTCGCTAAAGAAATAAACCTTTTAAATGCTTTTGCTCCATATGTAAAAGATGGTAAAGACGTTCTTTCGATCACGAAAGACGAGGGAGATTTGCCTGTTAACCGTTTGAGCATGAAAGCTGAAGTAAATTACTTTTCACCGGATGGAAAGCTGTATATCTTTAAAGTAACCGATATTATTAAAAACATAGCAAAAGTGTATACAACCTGGGAAAATGGGAAAATTACAAGCATTGTAGTAAAGCCTCATTACAGACAATAAAACAAATATTATTAAAAAAATAGAGTATGAAATTAGGAAGATTATTTGGAATTCTTGCTATTCTGGGCGGAGGTTATGTTACTTACATGGGATATGAAATGATGCAAACCACAGGATCTGTTTTTAAGTTTGTAATAGCAGCACCGGTTTTTGTTTTAATTGGAATTGCCATGTTATTTTTCCCCGGTGGGGACATTACAACAGCCGAAAGCAGGAATAAGACTAAAGATCCAAAAGCATGGATAAATGAAGCTCCGAAAAGTCACAAAATAGTCTGGCTGGTTGCAGGAGTTGTAGGATTTATCATTTCCATGAACCTCTTTAAAATTTAAATATTAAAATTTTTAACAAATTGTTGTTGAAATTCTACAAAACTTATACAATGAAAAAATTTAATTTACTTTTACTGATTTTCGGATTTTCGTTTACGATGTTTCAGGCACAAACTTCTAAAAAAAGCATCAATGAAAATCATTTTAAAACATCAGATCTTGTAGACCTTGATTTAAGCAGCAAAGGATATAATGTGATCACAAAAGCGCCAAAAGGAGCCATAATAATTCAGGATGGAAAAGATATTGCCGTTTATGGAGGGAAATTTTTCAAAATGACTTTTTCTAAACAAGATTTTTCAAACCCATTTAATGAAGATGAAAAATACAGCAATATTGCCGAGAAAGTGGCAGATATTAAAACATTAGCAAGCGATAAAGAAATGAATCCTGGCTTTGTAAAATTTGAAGCAGAAGATAAAAACGGTTTCCTGAACAGAAGTACAGCAAGCGGTCTATCATTTACTTATGGAGTAAAAGCCGGTGATAATGCCATTATGATCTCGGATGGTATTACTTATGATATATCACCCGATAAATTTACAAAGTATACCGATGAAGATATAAGAGTGATGTATGAAGCTGCAAAAGCAACGGTAGCAAAATAATTATAAAAGTTCTACAAAGAGTATTTTCATCAGCTCTTAGTTCTGTGAAAGTTCCAGAGTAAACAATACAGAATCCCGGACTTCAGATCCGGGATTTTTATTTCTGTATACTTAACGTTTTTCCTTTAATTGTTTTCGATATATTTGTTTTTCAGATTAGCTTTCTGAAAGGCTAAAACTGATACCCGAAAATAAAATAACCAAACTCAAATATGAAAATTGCGCTCTTTTCAGACATTCACGGTAAAATCCTGCTACCTTTCAAACTTGTTGATCTTTATCAGAAAGAAACAGGCAGCAAAATTGATTTCATCTTACAGTGCGGAGACATAGGAGCCTACCCTATTATTGAAAATCTTGATAAAGCAACGATAAAACACGCACAATACGACAGAGACGAGCTCGGTTTTCATGATGATTTCACGAAAGAAAATCCCGAGATTCAATCATTTTTGAATGAGCTGAATATTAATATGATCTGCGTCCGCGGAAATCATGAAGACCACGATTTTTTAGACCGTCTGGAAAAAGAAAATCCGGATGAAAGCATTTTTCCTATTGATATCTATGAAAGAGTTTTCGTCTGCAAATCGGGTTTAGAACAAACATTGGAAACGGAAGATGAGGTTTTACATTTTGTAGGAATCGGCAGAATCGGAGACCGGAAAGGCAGATCCGAAAAGCGTTTTATTCAGGATTACGAAAGATTTGAAATTAAAAAACTGCTGAAAACAAACAATACTTTTGATGTCCTTATTACTCACGATAAAGACGACAGCCAAAGCGGTTACGGAATGACTGAGATAAGAGAAGTATTGGACAATGTAATTTTTCAATATCACTTTTACGGACATACCGGAGAACCGTTTAGAGAAGAAACGGATGTTAACGGCATTACACAATCTATAAAAGTAAGAGAGCTGGAATTCAATGAAAACGGAATGTTGGAAAAAGGCTGCATGATTATTCTCACAAAAGAAAACGGTGAACTGAGCATTGAAATTGTCGACGAGAATTTCACGAATAAAATGACAAAATTTAACTGGAAAACTCAGTAACCAGACTAAAATACTATACGAAATGGAAGAAAAGCTTACCCATCTTATCATCAACTGGATTGAGGTAGATCATCACATGATTTTGGTTGGAGCAACCGACAATATACACTGGAACCTGGAAAAAGAATTTGGAGGTTCCGGAGCAGATGCAAAATCTTCTGTCTGGGTAACTTTAGAGGAAAATGGGAAAGGCAGGAGTTTTTCTGAAGAAGCTCATTTTTTCTGTTTTCCCGGAGATCCTGCCCGATCTCTCGCAATGTCTCACGTATTCGATTTGTTTGAAACTGCGTGGAGCATTAAAAATCAAAATATGAATCTCGATGAAGCCAGAGAAAAGTTCTTCGGAAAAATTATTGAGGCAGTTGCTTAAATAAAAACCTTATTAAAATGAAAAACATACAACTAATTGATCTGGAGAAGCACAGTAATTCTAAATATGAACTTATTGCAGATAAAATCTATAAAAATACAGAAGAGAACATCTATGTTTTTGCAGTAAATTTTGATCTGGAAGAAGAGGAAGATTCTCAATACCCGCTTGAAGATGTATTGGATAAATTCTACCTGCACGTTTCTGATTTTATTGATGAAGATGCTTTTTACAGCTCAAAAAACATCAGTCTTGAATTAGCAGGAGCATTAGCAGACGTTCAGAACGCCATTCAATCAATTATCGGAAAGAGAGTTTATAATTCCGAATATATCGGAGAAGATGGAATTACTTATGTGAAATTGGTGATAGAATAAAATTTAATTTGAAAAATTGAGTCTTATCACCACAAAATCTATTAATTATCATAATCTGTAAATAAAAAATGATCCCCAAAATTTTAGAAAAATATAAATCCGAATTAGAAAGTCATAGAAGAGATTCAATTATCATTAGTGAGAATGAGCTCAATCTTTTAAGTCCAGATCCTTTAGATTTTAAAACCAGCAAATATCTGGGTTACCCTTTTATTCCTTTAACAATGGAATATCCTAAAGATAAAAACGGGAACGTCTTAATCCCTACAGTTCAGATTAATTTTGCTGAAATACCAAAATCTGATCTTTTTCCGGAAAAAGGAATTTTGCAGATTTTTCTTAATCAGCACTTCAATTTTGGAAAGGAAGACTGCTTTGTACAATATATTACAGAAGAACAACTTGAATTACCCTGCATTGAAGATTTTTCTTTCTTAAAAGATGAGTTTTATTCAAATAATCCATTTAAAAGTATTTATACATTAAATTTTGGGAAAAACTTTTCGTGGGCAAGTGCTACGGACAGCCAGTATAAATTTCAATGCGAAGAGTTTGATGATCTGTCTATTGAAGAATATATGTGGGAATTACTAGATGAAGATGAGGATTCTTATGATGAATTCAGTGAGTTTTTCACCGGAGAAAGTATGGGCAGTAAACTCGGCGGATATGGATATTTTATACACGGAGATTTTAGAAAAATTGAAAATCGTATAAAAGATTATATTTTGCTTTTACAAATTGACGGAAGTGATGAGGCTGTCTATAACGGAGAACAATACGTTTACTTACATCTGTTTATTTCAAAAGAAGATTTAAGTAATTTAGATTTTAGCAACGTTTATGTGGATTGGGAAGTAAGTGATAATTGACAGAAAACATTAAGCAAAAAAAGAATATTTATTATTTCAAACTTAAATCACAAAAAATGAACAACAATTTTACAATAGACGATTTACAGGACATATGGCAGAAAGTAAGCATTCTGCACAACGGACAAACGTACGGCGGACAAAACAAAAACCAAAAAATAGAATACATCAACCACATCGGAAGCGTGGTATTTGAAATCATCAATGCTTCTAAAAATACTCCTGATTTTAATTTTAATCTCGCCATCAAATGTGCGTTTTTGCACGATACTATAGAAGATACAGATTACCCAATCGAAGATCTCGAAAAAGAATATGGTAAAGACGTGAAAGAAGGTGTTCTTGCCCTCACAAAAAATACAGACCTTGAAAAGGAACACCAAATGAAGGATAGCTTACACCGAATAAAGCAACAGCCGAAAGAAGTCTGGGCGGTTAAAATGGCTGACAGAATCTGTAATTTATATGCTCCACCCTATTTTTGGAAAGAAGCGAAGAAAGAAAAATATCTTGAGGAAGCAAAAATTATTTACGAACATTTAAAAGATGGTAATGATTATTTAGCCAAAAGATTATCCGAAAAAATTGAAGCTTATAAAAACAAATGATCAAGATTGAAATACATACTCTCGCAGGACAACTTGATATTGAAATCAAAAAAAACGAAGATTTTTATATCCTTTTAGTTATTTTATCCAAATCGCAATATTTCCAAGAAGATGGCAGAGTTTGGAGTGGAAAAATTGAGGAAACTGAAAAGCTTTTTGAAATCGTAAATCTTATAAAAGAGTGTTACAGAAAACCATCTGTACCCACAAGAATAACTATTCTTGACGGAAGATCAATAAAAATCAATCTGAAAGATGACGAATCGCAAATTGCATTGCGACTGGTAGATATTGATGAAAACACAAACGAATCTGAACTGATCCAAAAAATTAAAGAACTCACAATTGAGATAAGAGGCAATGATGCTATTCTACAGGATTATTTAGATATTTTTATGGATTAACCTCCTGAAATGACGTGCATAATATTACTAATACTTTTGATTAAAATGTGACATATCAAGAATTTGACAAAAATATTAATCTTGTAAGCCTAAAAAATAGGGATTTGGAAACTTATCTCTTGGCTTTACTCAAGCTGGTTGAAGATGAAAGAGAACAAATTTTAACCGCCGAATTATTATTAAAACTTTTACAGGACGCATGCACTTCCAAACCAAAAAAATTTAATGTTGAATGGTTAAAAATCAAAGACGAACCTGATGAAAATACATTTATGAATTCAAAAACGAACTCTTCAACAGATAAAACCGGAGTTGCAGATATCGGTGAGTTCTATTATACAATTGCCGTTCTGAAGTTTCAGATTGCTGAATTGCACAAAATGAAAGGTAAACAATTGGATGATGAATGGAAATATTATGGAATTGATTCTGAAACAGGAAACAGATGGTACAATTTTGATCCAAGTTCTATTTTAGACTGTGGAATGAGATGTTTTATGGACGGCAACAAAAATGGTGATCAGGAATTTAAAGTAAGTTGGCGAACTTTGGGCGACTTATTAGAAATGGGCAGAATTTACGAGTAATTAAATTGGACAAAACATAATAACCATCAATATCTATGGGACTTTTCAGCAGAAAAAAAGCATTTAAAATAAGAGATGTAGAATTTTATTCCGACAGAGAATATCATTATTCCAAAGGACTAAAACCATACTTACATAAAGAGATCAAGATCGTAAAACAGGATCTTTCCTTAGAAAATCTGGGGCATATCCTTCAATATCTTGTGGAATTCATCCAGGATGAAAAACCCGATATTAAAAGTGGAGATAAAGTCACCTGTTTCACCTGGAATATTATGTTTCAGGAAGTTTCTTCAGGCTTTTTTGAGATTTTTGAACTTATTCCTGAAAAACTTGGATTCGAGCCGGGACTGATTCGTACTCTTTTCGTACTTAATCAACAGCTTTTAGTATGCGACCAGCTAAAAGCAGAACCGGATTTCCCGGATATTAATCAGATCGTTTTAGCAGATCCTTTAACCAAAACAGGATTGCCCATCCATTTATTTCGCTGGAAAAGGGAATATCCGGATTCCGGATGGATGGTGATAACGGATGATTTTGATGAAGAAGCAAACGAATTTGAAGAAATGGCACTTGGACAGTTCATGATGTCAAGACCTGAAATTGTGAAGTTTATGGCACTTCCGGCAGGATTCAAAATTATTTGGAAGGATAATGATGCCAATATTGCATTTGATAATTATCTTGTGGAAAATTAAATAATCATTTTTACATGAAAAGTGAAAACAGTCCACAATCACTTAATAAATTTATTGAAACACAAATGTAACAGACATGGGAGAATTGCATGGAGTAACACAGCTAAAACCAAGAGTAATTATAGGTGGCGCTATTTTGAAGGTAAAAAAAGAAAAAGAGCAGGAATTTTTAGAAAAATATTCTAATGAACAGACTTATATTGGGGAATGGGGAATTTTTAACCAGACATATGTAAAAATTTCTGACAATGGCTTTGTCGAAAGACGTGCACTATATTATGAACAAAAAATAATTGATTTTAAAATATCGGGAATATACATACAGATAGAAGGTTTAAGCAAACATGGTCCCGATAGTTACAACTATGTAGATTTCATGGATGATTTGTCTTATTTTTTAGAAAACGCTATTTTCTATGTTGACTATTTTGATAGTATTGATCGGTATGAAATTATAGATGGTATTTTGCAGTTCCAAAAAAGAGATGAAATCAATAATTTTGAAGATTACTTTATTTTAAATTATAATTCATCTCCTCAAACTATTGCCAGATATTATGCGGCATAATACTGAAAAATAGTTGGTAGAATCCTATCAAAAACTCATTGTTAGGCTGTTTGGAGGAAGTTTTATGAAACGTGTTTCATAAAACTTTTT
>NZ_QEHP01000008.1:0-63302 GCF_003094695.1 Chryseobacterium sp. HMWF035
TAAAAACCAAAACAGAAATACAATTAATTGGAAATCAAATAGTTAAATTAAAAAAAACATTATTCAAAATAATAAAAAAAATCTTCCGACCATGACTAACGAATATCCTGCGTGAATAAACAGTCGGTTTTTATCGTCGACATAATAGTTTTTCATCCGCTGGAAAAATTCAAGATGAACTTCAAGTTCTTCCAAAGAGAAATCTGAATAGCTTTCTACTGTGCTTTTTCCACCATTGAAAAGCCATACATCTTCACTTTTGCCGAAAGCAAGCCAGTCTTCCGTCCATGCATCATGATTTCCTTTAATAAAAATACATTCCTGCTTTTCGGCAAGGTCAATTAAAAAGCGGATTACCTCAGAAGATTCGCTCCAGCCATCAACATAATCTCCAAGAAAAATCAGGGTGTCATTTTCTGTAACAGCGGCTCTTTCCAAAACCTGCTTCAATGCTTTGAATCCTCCGTGAATGTCGCCTATTGCTAATGTTCTTTTCATATTTTATCTCCAAACACTAAATTCATATCTTATAAAATTTCGAAAGCAAAATTTTTTAACTTCTTCAATACAGTTTTCCCCAGAAAAATTTTTAATGAAGAATTCTTTCAATTCCTCAAAAGATTTTAAGCCTTTCATTAATTTCAACTGAATCAGATTTAATCTATTTATTGTTAAATAATACTCATAATCAAAATTGCCCGTAATTTTCCTTACCACATCTCCACTTTCACATCCATAAATTACAATTTTATCTTCTATTGAAAAGGTAATTGTAATATTAAAATGTTCTGTTTTTAAGCTGTATAATTCAAATTGGCAATCTTTCATTTATTTAAATCTGTTGTGATAATTCGGGCAGGATTCCACAATTTCCATTGCTTCAACTAATCTGCAATTCTTATGTTCAACAATAAAGTATAAAATACGTACGGTTCCCGCTCCTTTTCCAAATAATTCATTAACTTTTTCTTTTAAATCCTCTTTCTCAGGAGAAAAGCCTTTTACGGCTTCATCAAATTCCTGTGTTGTCATTTCGAAATATATTCTGCATCCACAAAATCTGTCAGCCAGACTTTGTTTTCGGAAAGGTAGAATAAGATTCCGTCTTCGTGCATTTTTCCTGTTTCTATGGTTAAAATGACAGGTTTTCCGTGACGCATTCCGACTTTGGTTGCGGTTTCTTTATCCTGACTTAGATGAACGTGCTGTCTGTTTCTCTTTTCAATTCCTTTTTCAAAGATGGATGCAAGATTGGTTTCTGCGGTTCCGTGGTAAAGAAATTCCGGTGGCTGTTGTGGTTTCAGCGCCAGATCAATATCAATCGAATGTCCCTGATTTGCACGGATTCTGGTTTTATCCTCGTTTAAAATAAAGCGTTTTTTATCGTTGGTTTCTACGACCTCATCCAATTCTTCCAGTATGAAAGCACGATTTTGTTTTGCGCATTTTTCCTGTAGTTCTTCCACATCTGCCCATCCATTTTCGTCTAAATTCAGCCCGATAACTTCGGGTTTGTGTCTAAGCACCAAGCTTAGGTATTTGCTTATTCTTTTTTTATGTTGTTCGTTCATTTTGTTTGTTTTGCTTATAATGGTTAATAAGATTAGTGAAATCTTCATCATTTCTTAAAGTCTCCCAATCATCATCAGTCTTAACATAATCAATAGTTACAAAGTTGTTGTCTAAAGATTCCTTTAGATATTTTAACGCGTTTTCTTTATCAGATAAAAGAGCATAAGCACAAGACATATTATACGAGTCTCCTTCCAATTCATATTGTCTTTCTGAAATTTTTAATGCATCTTCAAAATACTTACTATCTTTTAATAATTTTCCCAATTGAAGTAAGGCTGTTCCTAAATTAGTGAAGGCATCTGTATATTTTGGATCTAATTCTAATACGATTTTATATTTTTCAATACTATTTTTTAATAAATTCTCATCATTTTTATAATTTGCTAATTCTGATAATGCAATGCCCCAATTATAAAAATTACTAGCATCTTCAGGATCTAACTCTGATGCTTTCTTAAATTTATCACTACTTTCTTTATATAAGTCTTCATTAGAGCGGTATTTTGCTAGCTTTGATAGAGCTACTCCCCAATTATTAAAAATCTTTGCTTGCTTGGGATCTAGTTCAGATGCTTTTTTAAAAATGTCCAAACTTTCTACGAATAAATTTTCGTTTTCCGTTTCTGAAGCTAAGTCAGAAATAGCAATTCCCAAATTATATAAAAAACTAACGTTTTTAGGATCTAATTCTAATGCTAGTTTATATTTTTCAATGCATTCCCTATATAAATTTTCATTACTTCTAAGTCTTGCTAAATCTAGTAAAGAATTTCCCCAATTATAAAAAACATTAGCATTTTTAGAATTTAATTCCGATGCTTGCTTATACTTATCAAAACTTTCCTTAAATAAACTTTCATTTTTTTGCTTTCTAGCTAATCCTAATAAAGAATTTCCCCAATTATTAAAAATTTTGGGATTTTTAGGGTCAATATTTAATGCTTTTTTAAACTTATCAATGCTTTCTTTAAATAAAGCTTCATCATTTTTATATCTAGCCAATTCTAATAATAAATTTCCCCATTCATTGTAATACCAAGATAATTCTGACATATCTACGTAGTTTTTTTGTGCAACTTCATGTTCAAAAGACAATGCTAGTTCTTCGTTAAAATTTCCTTTTAGAATTGCATCAACAATTCTCTGTTTTAGATTTTCTTGTGTTCCTTCGGCCTCATATTCTGATATAGCTTTATCAATTCTATCATTACAACTAATAATCATTTTTTTAACATTATCATTAAGTTCATCATCATCATTAATTTCATTAATACTTTGCAGAACTGATTTAACAAATGTAAATGGTTTGCTAATAATTTCAGGAACTTCTAAATTTTTATCTAACTTAGAAAGTTCAGAGTGTAATTTTAAAAAAAATGAATCAGCATAATATCCTTCTATTCTATGAGCGTTTATATTCGGTGTTTCAATAAACTCTGTAACATCTTTATCTTTTTCAGTAAATTTATTTTTTACCCAAAATAAATCATTTGAAAAGCTGCCTAAAGACTTTATTTTTTCAAAAATCCCATCATTACCACTATATCCAACAACAATCCAAGTCCTTCTCGTTTTTATTGCATTAAATAATCTTAAAACCTCGTCTTCAACTTTTCCTAACTCATCTGGATTATTTAACAACCATTGTCCAAAATATTGTCCATGCAAATAAATAACAGAGTTTTTCCTAATATCTGTAGTTGTAATAGTTTTTATATTAGAAATATCGTAAACCGGAGGTAAAAAATTATATAACGTACATGCTTTTAAAATTAAATCATCAAAGTTTACCGTTACAATGTAGTCTACATATCCTAATTTTAAAAGTTGAGCTAAATATATATTAGTTATGTTTAGCTTAACTCTTTTTCTAGTTACATAAAAATGAAATAAATCACGTCTTTCATCTGCAGTTAAAGCTCCCATTAATTTATAATAATCAGCTTCACCTTTATGTGTAAATTCTTTTATTATTGGATTATCTCGAAACTTTTTTTTAATATGCCTTACAATAACATTTGTCAAGGGAATTCCTGCCGATACAGAAGTTCCGGCTCCCAAGAAAACAATTGCTTTTTCTCTTCCTTCTTCTTTATGAGCTTTATTCAATAAATAAGCAAGATATTCTATTGTATTTTTATTCATTACTATTAAGTTTTATTACAACAATTTTCTAATTTAATACACAATTTCTCAATATCCTCTTTCCTCGCCAAAACATCAACCCACTCTTTCGGAATACTTTCAAAATCGTAATATATTCCGGCAATTCCGCCTGTGATGGCTCCGGTTGTGTCGGTGTCTTCTCCCAGATTGACGGCTTTTAAAACGGCTTCAGTATAATTTTCAGACTTCAGAAAGCACCATAATGAAGCTTCGAGACTGTGAAGAACGTAACCTCCTGAACTGATGGAATCTTCATGATATTCTGAAATGTCATTCTTTAAAACCCTTCCAAAAAGCTGTATCTCTTTCGGGTTAAAGCCCTGAATTTCTGCAAATTGCAACACCGTTTTCTGAGTATACTGATACGCTTCTTTTTTATCTTTACCTTTGATTAATTCAATTGCAAAAATTACATAAATAAAGCAGGCAAACACCGAGCGAAAATGTCCGTGTGTGATTGCAGAGACTTCTTTTACCGTCTGATAGAGCTTTTCAATATTTTCTTCGTCTTTAAGGTAGAAAGCCAACGGAAGTGTTCTCATTAAAGAACCGTTTCCGTTATCTTCTTCAAAAATATTTCCCGAAAATTTTGCGCTTTCTCCTTTTATTAATCTTGCGATAGAATGCCTTGTTGTTCCGCCAATATCGAACAATCTTCCGTGAGCCGTCCAATGTCCGTATTTTACCCACTTCACAAAGCTTTGTCCGATTTTTTCCAGATCATAGCCTTTTGTTAGGTTTTCGGCAATACAAAGCGTTAACGAACTGTCGTCGCTCCACGTTCCTTTCGGCTGGTTCCACGATCCGAATTCCCGCATATTTTCAACAGGAAACGCTTTTAAAGTTTCTCTGGTTTTAAATTCCACCGGAACGCCTAAAGCATCACCCACACAAACTCCGAAAATTCCGGCTTTTATTGTGTTTTCCATTATGCAAGATTTACCAGTTTGTCAAAAAGCAGTTTCATTCCCTGCGTTGCAGTTTCTTTCATCACAACGGCTCTCTGTCCGTACCCGAAACCCGTTTCGTTGGGGTTGATCACGATTAAAAGACAGTCATCCTTGATATCATGAATTAATCCCGCTGCAGGATACACCTGTAAAGACGTTCCGATTACCAAAAATATATCGGCTTCTTTTGCCATTTTCGTAGCTTCTCTCATCAATGGAACGTCTTCTCCGAACCAGACAATAAATGGTCTTAACTGCGCTCCGTCTTCTGCTTTATCGCCGATGTTGATGTCATCTTTCTGCTCATAAATCAGGTTTTTATCGCTGCATGAACAGGATTTGAATAACTCGCCATGTAAATGTAAAATATTCGTAGATCCTGCTCTTTCATGCAGATCATCGATATTCTGGGTAATGATCTGAACTTCAAAATGTTTTTCCAGTTCTGCCAATAATCGATGTGCATCATTCGGCTCTACTTCGTGAAGCTGTCTTCGTCTCTGGTTATAAAATTCAAGAACCAAAGCTCTGTCTTTTCGCCATCCTTCCGGACTTGCCACATCTGTGATGCTATGATTTTCCCAAAGACCGTCTCCGTCTCTGAAGGTTTTTATTCCGCTTTCGGCACTGATTCCGGCGCCGGTTAATATGGTTAGTTTTTTCATTTGTTTGTTATTTTAGTTTTTTAAGCGCGAAGATTTTTTTACTACTATCTGTTTTTAAGTTCGCAAAGGTACTTCGACAAGTTCAGTATAAACTATTCACTCAGCGAAGATCTCAAAAAGTATTTATTCTAAAGTTTTTTCTTTTCTGCAATAAGTTTTTCAATATTTTCAATTGCTTTTTGTTCTCGTTCTTCCCAGCTTCCGGAAATTTCCAGAAAATTTATGTTGTTTTGTTTTAATAGGTTTCTGTGGCTTTCATCCAGTTTATTTCTTTCATCAATTTCAAGCCTTGTTCCGTCCTGAATGTATTCTGCATCTTTGGTGGAATAAAGATAGAGATCAGCTTTATTTTTCTCAATAATTTCTTCCGGAACGGATAATTTTTTTCCAAAAATAAACTCAGCATAGGATTGAGTTATGTGAATATCCGTATCAATCAGCGTTAAAAAGCTTTTGCTGTGATCCGTATTTTCAATTCTTTGGGCGTGTTCTGTGGATACTTTTTCCAAATCCTCAAAATCAAATTCTTTTGAATCTGAAATAAGATCTCTTCCTGCTTCTGAGGCTTTATTGGCTTTAAAATATTCTGCTACATTATTCGTCATTGTTGTTTTCCCGGTAGATTCCGTTCCGAGAAAAACCACTTTTAAAGCAAAATATTCCTGAACAGAGCGCGGAAGGAAATTCCAGTTTTCAAATAGGTTTCCGCGAATTTCTGAAGCCGAAATCTGAATATTTTCCCTGTCTTCATCAAACATAAAATGATCAATATCCATGATTACGGAAAGCATTTCTCCATATTCTTCGGAAGTTACCAGAAAGTCTTCATCTTTGAAATATTCTTTTAAAACCTCACTCCATTTCTTAGAAACGTCCCAATCTGAAACCGAAGTGTTTGGAAAATCATTCTCTTTATATTTAAAAACTTTCACTTTCAGGTCTTTGTTATCCGGAAAAATGTCTTTTATCCATTGTTTTCTGATATTTCCGTCTATTTTTTCTTTTTCTTCCGCACATATCAAAACAGTTATGCTTCCTTTTTCCAAAGCAAATTCAATCATTTTCTGATGACCGATGTGGAATGGATAAAATTTCCCGAATACAAAGCCTTTCATCTTATTTCTTTTAAAAATTCCATATAAATTATTTCATTTTCATCATCAAAACAGACGAAAACGACTTTTTCTATGATCTCCGATTTAAAGTTTTTCACTTCATCTATGGCAATTTTTGCCGCCAATTCTTTTGGGAACCGATAAATTCCTGTGCTGATGTTGGGAAAAGCGATGGTTTTCACATCCAGACTTTCTGCCAATTTCAATGAATTTATATAGCAATTTGCCAATAATTTCGACTCTTTTTCTTCATTTCCATTCCAGACCGGACCAACCGTATGAATGACGTATTTCGCAGGGAGATTTCCGCCGGTTGTAACGACTGCTTCTCCTGTTTTGCATTTGCCCTGTCGGTTTCGGATTTCTATACATTCATCAAGAATCTTTTTTCCTCCTGCTCGATGAATGGCTCCGTCTACTCCGCCACCGCCCAATAAGGAAGAGTTGGCTGCGTTAACGATAGCGTCTGCTTCTATTTTGGTGATGTCTCCTTTTATTAATTCAATGTTCATAAAATCTGCTTTTTTTCCAATCCTCAACATTCTTTGTCCAATCCGGAATTGACTCTTCATTGCAGCTTAAAATACTTATTCCTCCTGCCATTGCGCAGGTTGTATCTCTGTCGCCTAACGCAGAAACGGTATTCCAAAGACATTCTTCAATATTGTTCCGGTATCTCGAAAGCATCCAGAGTACAATCGGAACGGTGTCCTGAGCGGTCATTTTTATTCCATTTCCCAATGTTTTGACCAATAACTTAATGCTTGGATTTCCGTCTAAATATAAGACTTTGTTCAGTTTACTTTTCATATCAGAATCCTTCAATTCAGACTGAATTTTTTGAATAAATTCCTGCTGATTCAACTGTATCAATCCTAATTTTTCCTGAATGACAAAAGCTGCGGCTAATGCAATGGCTTTTGTGCCTTCTATTGCTTCTTTGTTGGCGTGGGTAACTTCACAGGACAGTTCTGCATTTGTTTTAATCTGATCCAGATCATCATGAAAATAAGCTCCGATTACAGAAGCTCTCATCGCTCCTCCGTTTCCCATAGAACCTTGTCCTCCAAATTTTGAATAGGAAACTTCTTTCCAGTTTTCACCATCCTTTACTGCTCTGAAATATTGATGCATTGAAGGTCCGTAACCTCGATTAATATCAAGATAATAATTTTGGGTAAACTCTTCCGCCAGAAAATCCTGATTGATTTGTCCGAATTTTTCCAATGATTTGAAAACAGCAATTGCCATAATGGTATCATCCGTAAAATCCAGAGTGCTTTCAGGAATGATTCTTTGATGGATGTGCATTCTGATCATACTTTCTTCACCAAAGAAACTTTCCCCAAAAGCATCACCAATGGAAATCCCCGTAAGTGATTTTGAAGCGAGTAAGAGTTTATCTTTCATTATTTTAACCTTAATTTATCTCTTTTCAATTTATAAGATTTGTTCTTTATAAAACTTGAACTCATCTTTTTTTCTCATCATCTGATAAAACCTAATTTCTTTGTCACATAATTTATTAATAATATATTCTTTTTCTTCATGTTTCATGTTTAATCCAAATATTATTGATTTTAAACAGTTTTCGTTGTATGTAAATTTTCCATTAAGATATGTGACAATCCTGTATTCATCTTCATATGACCATACCTTTGATTTATTGAATAAAAATTTGATCAGATCATCATTCTTAGGATTTATATTCGAAAGACTAAATATTTTATCTGAATAATTTACCTTGTCAAATTTATATAAATGCGATAAAGAACTATTTTCTTCAATATATTTCAAATCCAATTCTTTTAAGTCATTAAAACTATATTCTATGCAAAATCCTCTATGTGAATTACCATAATGTGCCCACATTAACGCGTTATCATAAACTTTAGAAAGAGAATAAATTCCACTATGTTCATAGTGTACTTTCATTAAGTTTTCTAAAGCATTTTTGTACGCATCAACATTTTCTTGTTCATCCTTTTTTATTTTCAGAAATGAAACAGCTTTCAATCCTAAAGTTAAATTTTTCTCAAACTCTTTCAACGAAAACGAAGCTTCTGTCGGATCATTTAAACTCAGAATTTTTGAACACCAAATTTCATTATTGGAAATCATATCAATGTCTCTAATGAAGTCATTATTATCCAAACCTACATTTCCTCTATACTTATATAATAACATAATTAAATTTTTTTGCTTTTACTGATTAATTTCTTCAAACGGCTTTATCATTTCCTCCTTTTTCGAGAGAATGGCAAAGACCACCCTTTTAAATTTATTTTTATACTTCCCAAGAAGATGCTTTTTGAATAATTCGGCAATTTCTTTCGGATCATTTTTAAAAACTCCGCATCCCCAAGCTCCTAAAATTAAAGTTTCATTTCCTTTGTTTAAAGCTAAAGCGAGCATTTTATCGGTTCTTACATCCATCGCTCCGAAGATTTCGTGGGCTCTTTCTGGTTCCTGACGTTTTACAACACCTGCGTTTACTGCGGGAGAGGTGATGAAATTACACAAAACAGGCTGATCCAGCAATTCTCCTTTATCTTTCCTGAAAACGGGAACTTTCGGGCTGTAAATCATCATATCCGTATAAAAACAGGATTCCATAGCACGGTGGGTTTCGTAATATTCCCAACCCTGAAGCAGACTGTCGTGAAGTCCGGAAGTTCTTGCCAAACTTTCTTCCTGAGCTTCGGCTCCGCTGATGAAACCGCCACCGGGATTTTTTGCTGATGCAAAATTCAGGCACATTAGTTTCTCGTGATCTTCTTCTGCGGCTAACTGTAAAATGGCTTTCAGGGAACTGCATCTCCAGACTTCAAACTTAGTGTCGAAGTGGGTTTCCGGAAGTTCGTTTTTTGTCATTTCCGACAGTTCTTCCGAGGAATACAAAACGGTTTCTTTAATACAAGTTTCCATTTCGTTTTCGATGTTTATTTTTTCGTTGTTTTCGTTGATATAATATTTTTTAGCTAAGATCTCCAATGTATCTTTCGCCATTCCTTTATTTGTCATGGTTAGTTTTTTAATGTTTATCAATAGATTTTCCAGTTGTTCATTTGCTGCTTTTTTGAAGTCTTTTCCCATGAAAACTTTTGTCACTTCAATATTGCCGACAATTGCCTGATTAAATTCTTCGAGTTCTTCGGAAGGAATCCAGAGTTCATTGTGATTTCTGGCTCCTACGTTTTGTGAGGGATATTTGCTGACTACTTCCTCAGAAACTTCAAACTTTGTAACAAAACCGAGATAATTTCCGGCTTCGTCTCGTGTGTTCCATTTTTCTGCGATTTCGGAAGCGTATTCTTCATTCAGAACGGGGTAGAAAATGGTTTGCCAGTTTAATCTTGGAGGGAATTTTTTATAATTGCTTTCGATGATTAAGAGCATTTCTTTTTCTCCGACGGGTCTGTATAAAGTTGTTGTTTTCATCTTGTGCTTTTTTATATTCTTAACTTATTCTTTTTTTAACGCAAAGCCCGCTAAGATTTTTGTTACTACTAAACGTTTTTAAGTTCGCAAAGGCTTTCTACTCAGCTAAGATCAGAGAGTTCTATTAAATTTATAATTTTTGATAATGATCTGTTTCCTTCTGACTGTGGGTTTGCTTCGTCGCCTTTTAAATATTTTATTGTTTTCATGGTTTGTTTTTATTTTTTTAACACAAAGCCCGCTAAGTTTTTTTTACTACTAAATGTTTTTAAGTTCGCAAAGTTACTTCGACAAGCTCAGCATAAACTATTCACTTAGCTAAGATCACAAAGAGTTTTTCAAGGTGAAGTTTTAAATTTCTGAGGGTTTTTTTTGTTTCGCTTTTAAATATATTATTGTTTTCATGGTTGTTTTTAATTTAAAACTAAAACTGCTTCATCGTCAGAAAGCCTGATTTCTGCTGTTGCTCCGCTGTTGAACTGTAGAAAATCCTGCTCAATTCCGTCGCTAAATATAAAACCATTATTCGGCATTAGTGATTCGATGATTAATTTGCTTCCTTTTCTTAATTTTCCGCTGCAGATATCGGTTTGCGTTCGGATGCTTTTGAAAGGTTCTCTTACTGCAAAATACAAATCTTCTTCATTCAGCTGCGGATATTTTAAAGCTGTTTCGCCTAAAATTCCGAACGCCATATTGAAAATGGAACTCAGCCAGCCTGTACTTCCTGTTTTTGTGGAAACTATGATTCCGCTGGAAGAATGGGTTTCTTCTTTTCCGTTCAGCATAATTTTGTATCTCGCGGAAGAATGTGAAGAAATTCCTACAAATAAATCATTCACTGCCCGTAATTTTTGTCCGTCATTCAGTACAGCTTCGGCAAACTTCATTTTTTTTGAACTAAAATTTCCATTCATCACAGCTTGTACGCCTTTTAAAAAGTTTTTTGCTGTGAAGGGAAGCAAAACGCCGTCATATCTTTTGGGATCGGGATTCACCGCAATGATTGGAATGTGTTTGGAATATTTGGCAACATTGGCTACCAAACCGTCCTGTCCTACCACTACAATCAGGTTGTTTTCGGAGAAAATATAGGAGGGAACAAACTCTCTTTCAATCACTTTATTTTTAATGATTTTGGAAAGCTGGGTCTGAACTTCCAGAAATGACTGACCGAATTTTTCGTGTTCATCCACATATTCCTGAAAATTTCCTCCGGAACTTTCAATATAAAACTTCGCCTGAGCCTGCGTGTTGAATCTTTCGACCAGAGATTCAAGACGGGTTTTATTTTTGATGATGATGGCGTATTCTAGTTTCATTTTTTTAATTATTCAGAAGTTTTTATTTTAACACAAAGTCTGCAAAGTTTTTATTTTACTACTAACTGTTTTTAAGGTTCGCAAAGGCGCTCTGCTCAGCAAAGACGATAACCTATTTTATCCTTTTTTTGAGACTGTTAACTGCTTCCAACTTTGCTCTTCCCTCTTCCAGCCTCTTACTTTTTCAAAATACTATCCAACAAATCGGGACTGATATTCAGGTTTCCGATTTTTCCGGCGTTTTCTGCCAATTCCCTGAATGCTAAAGCGATGTTATTTCTCGCATCCTGTCTTCCGCTCAAAGCAGTGAGGACTTTCCAGTCGATTTCTTTGTATGGTTTTAAGGAAGTTTCCAGAATATAACCTTGTGTTTCTGCTTCTTTTCTGTCGTTTTCCGTTTTTTGCTCGATCAGTTTTTTTCTCTGGTTTTCTACAGAAATATCGGCGGCAATTTTCATTTCACGAAGGATTCTGTTGTTTTCTTCCTGCTGAACTTCGGTTTCCATCCTTTTTTCTTCAATCTGCTTTTGTTTTTCTTCAACCGCAATTTCCGTATTCAGCTCAGATTCTTTGATTTTTCTTTCCTGTTCCACTGCAAAATTTCTCCTTTCATAAATCGCTTCATCGGCTTGCTGCTGAAGTTTTTCCCTTGTTTCCGTTTCCAAAGCTCTTGCCATTTCCGGAGTGGTCTGAACGGCTAAAATATTGGCTCCCAGAATTTCAATTCCCATGCTTTTAATGGATTCGGAATCTATTAATCCTTTCAGAATATGATCTTCAATCTGTTTGGCAGAACGGATAGCATCTTTTAAATTGAGCTGATGAATGAATGATGAAGTCGCTGTCTGTGCGAGATTGATGATTCTCTGGTTCAGCTTTTCAATGTCATTCTTTTTGTAAACTCCTTCTCCGTCCACGGTAAAATCCAGCGTGTTGGAAAGAGCTTTCGGATCGGTCACTTTATAGCTGATCTGTCCCTGAATTTTCACAGTCTGATAATCGTTCGTGTTCTCATTAAAGATAAACGGCAGATCGTTGCTTCCCAAAGGAATCGCCACAATAGACGAATTGGGAGCGAAATAAAAGAACGATAAACCTCTTCCTTCTCTGGCGATCTTTCCATTTTTAAAATGAAGAACGTACGTCATAGAATCAAATTTGATGTGTGTAAATCCAAACATAGCTTTATGATTTTTAGTGAAACAATTTGTTAATTTTCGTGTATTTTTTACGCAAATTATGGGTAAAATTTTTTACACTTTTATTTTATTCAGAGCAAAACACTTTTCGATATTTTTTAATGTTCCGCTTTTTCTTTTTTCATCGGTATTGAAATCAACCGCCAGAAAATGAGTGCATAGATCAATTCCAAACGTATCTCTTTCATAATTTGAAGTAAATCCTCCGATAACTTTCCATTTTTCCGCTTTTGTTTTAAAAGAATTGGCAAAATATCTGGGTCTTTTTCCGACATGAAGAATGGTTACCTTCTCTGTTTTATCTTTTAAAAATTCCATCATTAATGTATCGGCTCCCGAAAAATCTCCGATGATAAACTCACACTCATCAAGGTTGAATTTCTTTAACGGTTCAATATAAAACTGCTGAAACTTTTCCCAGGATACATTTCCGTTTCCTGAAACATATATCTTTTTCATTTTTAAGTCTTTAAATACATTACATCTGTTCTTAAAACATATTTCTGTCCGCTGATCAGTGTTTTCCCTTCGTGTCTCAAAGGATGATAGAAAACCAACGCAGAGCCTTTCTTCGGAGCTACAGTGAACAAGTGTTCAAATTCTGTTTCTCCGCCTTCGAAATCGTCATTCAGGTAGATTAAAAAAGTATAAAAGCTTTTTTCATTCTCATTTCTGATGTAGCTCCCATCATGATGCATTTTGAACTGCTGTCCCGGAGAATATTTATAAATTCTGAACATTTCATTAAAGCCCGAAACTTCATCATTTTCATGAATCTGAGGAAGAAATTCAACTGCTCTTTGAAAAAGATTTTCGGCTAAATTATTATCAAAAATCATCAATCTATCGTTGTTTCGGATTCCTTTGCTCATAACCTGTCGACCTCTCATATTAATTTTCGCTTCCTCAAAGACTTTATCCTTCGTCATTTCAATATAATGATCGCATTTTTGATCCGAAAGGAAATTTTCTATTAAAAATATCTGAGGATGGAGTTCTGTTTTTTTCATGATTTCTAATTGGTTTACGGTTATTGTGTTTTTACCCTCTTAATTCGTCTCTTACTTCCATTAAAGCAAATCCTAATAAATTTTCACCATTCCATTTTGAAGGATCTTTGGCTTTTGCATTGGTTTCCAGCATTCCGATTCCCCAGATTTTATCGTACGGACTTGCCTCTACTAAAATTGTATCGTCTGTTGAAAGCAGAAATTCTTTAAATTTTTCATTTTGTGAAAATTTCAGAAAATTTCCCTGTTTCACGATTTCATATTTATGTTCGTTCCAGATTTCCGGATCAAAGTTTCTGACTTTTCTGCCTAAACTTTTTGCCTGATTCGGAGTTTCTGCTTTTAAAATCTGCTCTAAAATTTCATGATCATTAAATAATCTCGCTTTTCCTGCCATCATATAATGTTCTGCTGTTCTGTAAATGTTTCCGTTTTCTTGAAACTCAAAAGGAAACCACTGACTGAAGCAGGCTTTTGTAACTTCATCTTTCACGGTATGTCCCCAAAAGAAAAGAAATTCCGGGTTTTCTTTTTGATGAAATTTTTCGATGGTATTATTTAATGTATATTTCATGATTGCGTTATTTTTACACAAATTTAAAGGAATATGATTTTATCTTCCAAATTTATTTGTGTTATTTTTACGCTAAATATTTTAATTGATTGATTTTCAGTGTTAAAAATTTATTTTATTGAAACACGAATGGCGCAAATTTTATTTATGCTTTAGATTTTGGCTAAAGCTGGTTTGAAATTATTTTATTTAAACACGAATGGCACAAATGTTTTCACAAATGGCTCAAATTTTATTTATGCTTTAGATTTTGGCTAAAGTCGGTTTGAAATTATTTTATTCAAACACAAGGGGCACAAATGTTTTTCACAAAGGACACAAGTATTTATTGGTTTTATGTTTAGGCTAAAGCCAATTGAAATCTTTTAATTGAAAGAACGGACTAAAGTCCGTTTCAAATGATATTGAAATCGTGATCGTAATTGACTTGATAAGCTGATTTTATTTAAACACGAATGGCGCAAATGTTTTTCACAAAGGACACAAATTTTTAATCAATTAATATAGAGGGTAAAATTTACACACAATGTGTCATTCTGAAACAGCCTGAAGGGATGAGAACGAAGTTCAAAGAATCTATTATTATGTTTAAGTTTAAAGATTCTTCATTCCGCTTCGCTTCATTCCGAATGACAGCGAACGCAACAGAATCATTCGTGAAAATTCGTGTAAATATTTGTGCTATTTGTATTTAAAAAAACTATTTGATTTCGAAATAAAATCCCTGCTCTTCCAGTTCCTTGTATTTTTCCTGATTAAAAGTGAAGAGTTTTCCGGGTCTTCCGCTGCCTTCTTTTTTAAGATTATTGGTTTCATTAAGCAATCCGTAGCTCATGATCTTTTTGCGGAAATTACGGCGGTCTATTTCTTTTCCGATGATGGTTTTGTATAGGTTTTCAAGATCTGAAAAGGCGAATTCATCGTTTAAAAGATTAAAACCGATCGGCTGATACTGGATTTTCGTGCGAAGCCTTTTTAAGGCAATATCAATAATGGATTGATGATCAAAAGCCAGTTTCGGAAGCTGATTGACGCTGAACCATTGTGCATCTTCGGCATCAGAATCGGCGAACAATTCATGATAGGATGGATTGACAAGTCCTAAATAAGCGATGGAAACTACGCGGTTTCGGGGATCTCGACCAACGTTTCCAAAAGTGTACAGCTGCTCCAAAAAATCGGGCTTTATTCCTGCTTCTTCGTGGAGTTCGCGTTTTACGGCATCATCAAGGTTTTCATCATCCAAAACCAGACCTCCGGGAAGCGCCCAACCTCCTTTGAAAGGCTCGATATTTCTTTTAATGAGAAGGATCTGCAGATCTTTTTTATCAAAATATCCGAAAATTACTGCATCTACAGCCACTTTTATATCCTGTAATTTTTTTGGAGACTCCATTGTTTTAATTTGCGTTACGAATACACAAAGTTACGAATTCATATCTTAAAAACAAAAATCCACAGAAATAATCTGCGGATTTACTTTTATCTTTTTTCCTGGTTCTTTTAACTTCCTAGTCATTCAGCTTCAAAACAGCCATAAACGCCGATTGCGGTACTTCTACCCTACCAATCTGCTTCATTTTTTTCTTACCTTCTTTCTGCTTTTCCAAAAGTTTACGCTTTCTGGAAATATCACCTCCGTAACATTTTGCGGTAACGTCTTTTCTTAACGCTTTAATGGTTTCCCTTGCAATAACTTTCGTTCCTAAAGCCGCCTGAACGGCAATATCAAACTGCTGTCTTGGGATCAGTTCACGAAGCTTTTCACACATTTTCTTACCAATGTAATAAGCATTTGAATCGTGAATCAATGAAGATAAAGCATCCACCATATCTCCGTTGATCAGGATATCCATTTTTACAAGCTTGGAAGCTCTGAATCCGATCGGATGATAATCGAATGAAGCATACCCTTTAGAAATGGATTTCAGCCTGTCGTAGAAGTCGAAAACTACCTCAGCCAAAGGCATATTGAAGATTAATTCTACTCTGTCCGAAGTCAGGTAACTCTGGTTAACGATTTCTCCTCTTTTTTCGATACAAAGCGTCATTACCGAACCCACAAAATCAGATTTTGTAATGATAGAAGCCTTAATATAAGGTTCTTCTACTCTGTCCATCGTGGTAGGATCCATCATTTCCGATGGGTTATTAATCATAATCGGAACTTCAGGTTCTTTTTTAGTATACCCGAAGTAAGATACGTTGGGAACCGTAGTGATAACGTTCATGTTGAACTCTCTGTCCAGTCTTTCCTGAACGATTTCCATGTGAAGCATTCCTAAGAATCCGCAACGGAAACCGAAACCAAGCGCCGCAGAACTTTCAGGTTCGAAAACCAGAGAAGCATCATTCAGTCTTAATTTTTCAAGAGAGAATCTTAATTCTTCAAAATCCTCAGAATCAATCGGATAAATTCCGGCAAAAACCATTGGTTTCACTTCCTCAAAACCTTCAATCGGTCCTGCTGCAGGTTTTTCAAAAGAAGTGATTGTATCTCCTACTTTTACTTCTCTAGCATCTTTAATTCCGGAAACCAGATATCCTACATCTCCACATTCTACCGATTTCTTCGGAACCTGCTTCAATTTCAGTGTTCCCACCTCATCAGCTCCGTATTCTTTCCCGGTTGCGAAGAATTTAATTTTTTCGTTTTTAGAAATACTTCCGTTTACCACTTTAAAGTAAGCCTCAATTCCTCTGAACGGATTATAAACCGAATCAAAGATCAAAGCCTGCAGCGGCGCATCCGGATCTCCTACCGGAGCCGGAATTCTTTCTACAATCTGCTCAAGCAAATGGTGAACTCCTTCTCCTGTTTTTCCGGAAACCCTTAAAACATCTTCATAGTCGCAACCGATCAGGTTCATAATTTCGTCGGTTACTTCTTCAGGATTTGCGGAAGGAAGGTCGATTTTATTCAGAATAGGAATGATCGTTAAATCATTTTCCAATGCTAAATATAAATTACTGATTGTCTGTGCCTGAATACTCTGTGCCGCATCTACAATAAGAAGCGCTCCTTCGCAGGCAGCAATGGAACGGGAAACTTCGTAAGAAAAATCTACGTGTCCCGGTGTATCAATAAGGTTTAAAATATATTTTTCTCCTTTGTATTCATAATCCATCTGGATGGCGTGGGATTTTATGGTAATTCCACGTTCTTTCTCCAAATCCATATCATCCAGTGTCTGAGACTGCAATTCTCTCTGAGTCACCGTATTGGTATATTCCAAAAGACGATCCGCCAAAGTACTTTTACCGTGGTCGATGTGGGCGATTATGCAAAAATTTCGTATGTTTTTCATTTAAGAATCTTGTAATTTGCAAAGATAACAAAATGCAGGATAATTCCTTAGTGTAAATTTTGAAGAACAAAAATTTAATTTTAAGCCTTTTTAATTTCCAAAATTCACGAAATGCGGAATGTCTGTGGTAAAGCCGTTCATGGGCAAAAGGTTGTTCCGGTTGCTGTTGAAATCGAACAATGAATTATTGTCAAAAGGAACTTTTGGATAATAGGTGAAGGAAATCTGGATGCGGTTGAAGACCAGAAAAGGATTATTAATAAGAACACCAATTCCTATTTTTGTATTGACGTTTGTTTTTAACAATTTTTCATCAGGCATTGCCAACCAGCCTGCTGCTGCTGTTAAGTAAGGACTGAAATGAAAGTTTTTCCAGGTCTTATTAACGAAAAGCTGAAGCTGATAGCGCAGAACGAGTTTTTTTGTCCCGATATAATCTGCGCTGTACACCGGAAACTCATCGCCTGCGGAGAGATTGATGCGGTCTCTGTAAGAATAGTTCTGCTGCGGATTTCCCAAGGCTAAAGTGGGAGAAAAAAAGTGTCTTGCACTGGCAAACTTCCAATCCATAAGATTCGTGAAATACGTCCCATCTAACCGGAAAGACTCCCTGTTTTGCCTGTCTTCGTTGAAGAATCTTCCGAATTGCGCTTTCACACTAAAATATCCGATGTTGGTAAAATCTCCGTATGCCGCGGAAATTCCTGCATACGGAATGATTCTGTTGCTTCTTGATAAACCTCCCGCCGTAAGGCTCGCCGAAGTTCCGTACGCAATATCCTCCGGAAGATCGTACTGAAAGATATTTTTCTGAACAGAAAATTTTCGCTGTATAAATCCTACAGACGCCAGAAAACTGCTGTAAGAGGTAAAGTAATCGTACTTGTCTATTGCAGGATTGTCTTTGTACTGATAATTCTGAAATCTTCCGATTAAAGCAATATTGCTGGAAACTTTTTCTGAAGTTTTTGAGGCAATGGGAATCTGGTAACCTCCCCATAAATCCTGACTGTACACTTTAATCTGAGCTTCAGGAAAAACGGTTTCGGATTCGATCGGCAGCAAAACCCGGCGCATAAAATATTCAAAATTAAATCCTCCTGCCCATTTCGTTAAAGGAGAGAAAAAATCGCGCGTTGCACTGAGGCTGATTCTTTCATTTCTGGCAAAATCTCTTTCTCCCAAAATCTGTGCATTGATGTAGGAACCCCATAAATTGTATGCGGTGTAACTTCCGAGTAAATAATTCTGTTTTTCTTTGGAATCGTTCCGGTACAGAAAACTTAAATCATGCCCCATACCGAGAAAATTTTCTTCGGTAACGCCTAACCCGATTTTACTGCCGGAATAGCTTGCTCTGGGTTTAAGACTCCACGAATCCAGCACTTTTACGATTACATCGATAGAATCTTTGGTGGAAGTACTGTCGGAAATACTGATGTTTACCCTGTTGATAAAAGGCATGGTTCTCAGCAGACGTTCAGATTCGTAGATTTTCTGGGCATTGTATTCCTCTCCTTTTTGGAAAAGTAAATAATTGTTAACCGTGGAAATTCTTGTATTGGAGTGAAGATGATTGGTAAACCAGTCGTACCATCTGGATTTTTCTTTTTTGTCCTGAGAACCATAGCCAAAAGGATCTATGGTTTCTATTTTAATATTTCTGATGTATTTTCCGTCGTGCGTTTCCTGCACCACTCTTTCGGTGGTTGTTTTTACAGAAACGGAATCTGCTTCTCTACGAAATATAAAACGGTGAAGGAATTTGGTAAATTTTCTCTTATCTGAAAATTTTTCAATTTTATAATAGATCGAATCTTTTTTTTCCTGTGCGTGAAAAAAGAAGAAACAATTAAAAATAAGAGCTAAAATTACGATCGACTTGTTCATTTACCATCTGAAATTCGGTAAATTTTGTAGTATCAATTTACAAGCCATTAAAGTGCTGAATATTTTTTTTGCTGAGTAAAGAATCTTTTTAATTGGCAGAAAGTTTAAAAGAGAGACGAGCTGTCTCTCTTTTTTATGGTAATTCATCAAAAATATCATTAAAATCGTACTCGCCTGTCATCGGATCGATGTAAATTATGACTCAGCTTATTCGGATTAAAAAGTAGTGCATCTGCAATTCCGCCGACTAATCCAAACATGATTCCTAATTTAATATCATATTGAGGCGGAAATAAACTTGAAGGTTTTGCGACGATGTAAAATCCTTTTTCATTTTTTAACAGCTCCTGAAATCCTGAATAGGTATTTTTAAACGCTTTTCCGTTTTCTACATAGATAAACATTTTACGGGAAGGAATTTTCATTTTCTTTCTGTTTTCGGTTTTTACAGCCCTGTCTAATGTTCCATTTTCCCATCGCTCCAAAGTGTAGCCTTCTTCTGGAGTCTGCCTGAAAAACGAATTGTAATCCAGATAGATTCCTTCTTTCAGGGCTTCATTTTTAAAGGCAGGATAATTATTTACATAGTTTTGATAATTGGAAATATCATCCAAGGTAAGATCATATTTTGAAGGTTTGGATTTATATGTTTTTTCAAGATACAAAGAAAAAAGATGATGCATATTTCTCACCATCGCATCGGCAACATCTCTGTGACTGAACATAAATGTGGTGTCTTTTTTATACAGAAAATGATACTTCCCCTCTTCTTTCACAAAGCTTTGCAGGGAAAATTTCATGGTTCCGATGTTTTTCCTTTCGTACGTTTCTTTTACAGATAATTTAAGATCATTGAGAACCACCACAAGATCCTGCTTCCCTCCTTTCAGATTGCTTTTACGATACCATTCGGAAAGATCGTCTTCCGGACTGTTCTGAAACGAAACTTCTCTCATTTCTTTACCATCTCCAAATGGCAGAACCCCGATTGTTCTATCTTTTCTGTTATCAATAACAATTAATGAGCTGTAATCTCCTTCACCATTATTGGGAATACTGCCTTTTAGTTTTATGATTTCTTTATTCTGTCCAAAAGAAACAATCACCAGACAAGTCATGATAACCTGCAAAAACTTCTTCATCATTAAATTTTTTAAATTAAAATTACTCGGTAAAAACATATTCTCCGGTAAGCGGATCAATATAAATAGCAGACAAATTTTCAGGTTTATCTCTTGCGACTTTTCCGGAATCGAGTGCTGCACCGATCATTCCGCCGACAATTCCGCCCATCATCACACCAATCATGGCGCCGTTATTAACATTCTGAGGCGGAAACAGCTCAAGTCTTGAAGAAACTACATAATATCCTTTATCATCTTTCTGCATTTCTAAGAAGCCAACAGGCGTAAGTCGGTATGCTTTTCCGTCTTCCACACATCCAAAAACATACTCGGCGGATAAAAGAAGATCTTCCCTGTTTTTAATCCCGATAACTTTTCCTTTTTTATTTTTATCTACATAATATCCTTCTTCCGGCTTTTGAAGAGAAAAAGATCTGAAATCTTTATACACTCCGTTTGTAAGTTCAGGAACTATAAGATATTTGATATTTTTGCCTACGATTTCCTCATAATTATGAAGATCAGACTCAGCAATTGGAGTACTCAAAGCGATGTGCGAGTAAGAATCTTTAATTAAAGTGGAAAAAATAGTTTCTATGGCTACAGATATTACTCTTGGGATGTTGGGCGTTAATTTTGAATTGAAATCTACCGTACTGTTGTACCGGTTAATGAAATAATATTTGCCGTTCCTGTTGATAAAACTGCTGATTTTAACCTTTGCATTTGCCAAGCCTGTGTTTTTAAAATCATCAATCCTGATTTCTTCCAACAACAAAACAATATCGTTATTATTTCCTTTGGTCTTATTATCGTTTGCAAACCAGTCTTCTACATATTTTTTGAGATTCTCATTTTCAAACTTCAACTGAACATTTTCTTTTTTGTACGTAACAGTTCCTAAATCTTTTTCAGTTCTGTTATCAATCAGGGTTAAAGACTTTACCCGTGAGAATTTATCTTTAATACTTTGGTTGAGCTTTATATATTCAGTTTTCTGCGCTGTTAAAAAACATGAAAACATCAAAAACAAAATTATCTTCATCGTTAAAAATTTTCGCAAAAATATAGTTTTAATTTAAAATTAAACGACCCTCACAAATAAATTGCAAGGGTCGTCCAACATTAAAAAAATAAACTATTATGGGTTTTGTCTTGAAGCGTTATTACTGCCATTATTTCCGTGAGGTTTTCTTTCGTTCATTTTATCTCTCATCATTCCCTCAGACTGGAAAAGCTTCAAAACTTTTTGGCATGGTATTACTTTCTGCATTTTGTCTGCATATTTCTTCCTGTTATCGAGCAGCTTCTGCCCTACTTCAAAACTCTGCTGAAGCTTGGCTTTTGCCTCTTCATCCGATAAGTTTTCAGGGTTAAAATCAGAATTAAACTGGCTTTTTATCTGCTTCTGGCTTTCCAGATATTCATTATAAATATCGGTAAACTCTTCCTTATCACTGGGATCAATATCCAGATTATCCATCACCATATTATTCCTGAACTTCATCAGAAGATTCTTTCTTTCCTCAGGAGAAAGATTATTGATGATCTCCTTTCTCTGTTTAGGATCCATCTTCTTCCAGTCATAATCTGTCCTTTGGGCATTCAGACCAAAACTATAGATAATAAAAAGCGTAAATAATATCTTTTTCATTTTCTTTTAATTATATAAGTCCAAATAAACGTCCTGTGTAGAATTGCTTGCCAGTTCCGAAATTTCGGAATTTGAGAAGGAATCCAGGTACTCGTTCATCTGAGCCTCATTTTGTTTCGAAACAGATGGTGAAGATTTTGGTCTTGCTTCATCTGTCGTCTTAGCCGGTTTTTCTTCTTTCGCTAAAGACTTATTGTTGTCCTGACTGCTAACTGTTTGATTGTTATTCTCAACAGAAGTTAAATCAGATTTTAAGGTTTCATAAGCAATCTGGCTTTCAGTTTTAGGCTCCTGATTGTTTGCTGTAACCTGTTGCTGTACCTGATCTGCAGAATCTCCGTTGTTGAAAACAAAAGTCGCTCCAAAAATCAAGGCAAGCGATGCCGCAGCTGCATAAGCCCAGTTAAGTTTGAAAATCGGTGCTTTTTTTACAGGCAGAACACGCTTTACAACATTATCCTGAACGGTTTCAAATAATTTTTCAGGAACGGTGTAAATATTCTTACGTTCTAATTGCTCCAGATCAAAATCATTCATTCCGCTCAATACCTTTCCCTGAATATTTTCAAACAAATTTTCGGGGACTTTGTATATATTTTTGCGTTCCAATTTTTCCAGATCAAAATCTTTCATGCTGTTTTTTCTCAAAAATTATCTTTCGTAATTCTCTTTGATGTATTCTTCTATCTTTTGTTTGGCATAATGATAATTTGTTTTTAATGTTCCTACGGACATATCTACAATTTTAGATATCTCTTCGTAAGGCAAATCATCATAATACCGCATCATAAATACCAGTTTCTGCTTTTCCGGCAGACTTTGTATGGCGTTCTGCAGCAAAATCTGTATCTCTTCTGCATCTCCGTCTGTATTGTCTGCAATAAGATTCTGCATATGATATTCGGGATCTTCATCGGTTTTCTGCATTTTCTTCAGTTTGTTGATCTGCTGCAGCGCCTCATTGGTGGCGATTCTGTACAGCCATGTGTACAACTGGCTGTCATTTTTAAACTGATGAAAATTCTGATAAGCTTTAATAAAAGTCTCCTGCAAAGTGTCCTGCGCAAGATCTCCGTCCACAATAATTCTTCTTATGTGCCAATACAATCTACTCTGATAAGCATCCATCAGTGCACGAACTCCTTTTTCCTGAGTTCGCGGATCTTGCATCAACGAAATAATTTCCGTGTCTTTAATCTTCATAGGATGCTTTCATTGTTTTGGATTACAAAAATAACTGAAAGTTAAATTACTCCTTCAATTTTTAGTCCAAATATCAAAACTAAAAATAAGAATTATTTTAAACCTGTCGATCATCTTCTTTTTAAAGGATAACCTTATATTCTTCGAATTGCATTATCACAGGACATTTATTATTGAAATATTGATCCGTATATTAAAAAGCAACTGTAAAATATTTATTTTTAAATCCTGTTTTAGAAAATTTAAAATGAATTAATTCTGATCATAAGAACTAAGTTTCCTCTTCCAAATCATTGCAAAAACTTATATTTGTTTTATGCAAATTGTAATTATCGGTTCAGGAAATGTAGCCTATCATCTGGCAAAAGCATTCGTTCAGAATAAGATTCCTTTGGCTCAGATTTTTGGAAGGAATGAGGAGAAATTAAAAAAAATCTCCGAAGAATTAGAAATCACTTATTCAACTAAAAATTTAGTCGATTCAGATTTATACATCATTGCCGTAAGTGATAACTCCGTTGAAGAGGTTTCAGAAATGATTCCCATAAAAGACTGTCTTGTTGTTCATACTTCCGGATCGTTACCCAAAGAAAGCTTAAAAGGAGATTATCGGAAGGCAAGTTTTTATCCTTTGCAGACCTTTTCAAAATCGAAGGAGCTTGATTATTCTAAAATTCCCTTTTTTATCGAAACAGAAAACGAGCAGGATAAAAAAACACTTTTTGAAATTGCTTCGAATATTTCAGAAAACGTGATGGAAAGTACCCATGAAAAAAGAAAATACATCCATCTTACCGCAGTTTTTGCCTGCAATTTTGTAAATCATCTTTTTACAAGGGCTAAAGAAATTTCAGATTCGCAGGAAATTCCTTTTGGTTATTTTCTACCATTGATTGATGAAACTGTACAAAAAATTTACGAAATTGAGCCCCGATCTGCCCAGACCGGTCCCGCAGTAAGGAACGACAAAAGAATACTGGAGTTGCACGAACAATTACTGCTTGGAGAAAGTCTGGAAATTTATAAGACAATGAATCACTCAATTCAGAAAATGTATGAGTTATAAAGAGAAATTAAAAAATATTAAAGCGTTTGTATTCGACGTAGATGGCGTTTTTACAGACGGAAGCGTGTATCTGATGCCCGGAGGAAATATGTGCAGGGTAATGAATGTTCTGGACGGATACGCCGTAGTTAAAGCATTAAAAAACAATTATTTAATCGGAGTTATCACCGGAGGAAATGATGAAATGGTAAAACACAGAATCAATTACCTGGGTATTGAAGATTATTATGCAAAATCCCACAATAAGATGGCAGATTTTGAGGATTTCAGAAGAAAAAATCATTTGAAGTACGATGAAATTTTAACAATGGGGGATGACCTTCCGGATCTTCAGATCATGAAAAGTTCTGCCATTTCTGCGTGTCCGGAAAATGCAGTTCCCGAAATAAAAGCCATTTCCGATTATATTTCGCCCATCAAAGGGGGAAGCGGAGCTGTAAGAGACGTCATCGAGCAGGTGATGAAAGTTCAGGGAAACTGGTTCGACGACGATGATACACAATCTACTTAATTTACTGTAAATGAAATTATTACTAGCATCACAATCTCCGAGAAGAAAAGAACTTTTAACCAGTTTAGGGTTTGAATTTGAAGTCGTAAAGATTGATTGTGAAGAAATTGTTCCCGAACACATCAAAGTAGGGGAGTCTGCCGCTTATTTATCTGAATTAAAAGCAGATGCATTCCGAAGTCTTGAAAAAGATGAAGTATTGTTAACCGCAGATACCGTTGTAGCCATTGATGATCAGTTTCTGGGAAAACCATCAGATGAAAAGGAAGCTAAACAGATGCTTCAGCTTCTTTCCGGAAAGACTCATCAGGTGTACACCGGAATTACCATAAAAACCTCAGATAAAACCATCACACAGACCGATGTTGCTGATGTGGAATTGGATGAAATCACAGATGATGAAACAGAATATTATATTAAAAATTACAGACCTTTCGACAAAGCCGGAAGCTACGGTATTCAGGAATGGCTCGGAATGGCAAAAATCAAAAAAATAACAGGAAGCTATTATACGATCATGGGACTTCCTACTCATTTGGTTTACAAAATTTTGAAAGAAATATAACGAGTTTCCCCATAAAATTTTATTATTTTTACAAAATCATCAATCCTACTGATAATAAAAAGTAGATTAGCGAGTTATATTTAATAATGAAAAAGAATATTTTATTCCTTCTGATACTCTGTATCGTTGCTTCATGCGCCACAAAGGTAAAAAAGCCTGAACAGCGGTCTAAGTTTATGAAAGGATTTACCACATATTACAACACGTTATTTAATGCAAAAGATGCTTTAAATAATGAGTTTGAGACCCGCGACAAGGGGCATAAAGACAATTTTTATGCGCCTTATATCCCGATTCTTACGTATGAAGATCAGCCTTTGGGAAGTGATCTGGGACAGTCTGCTGCATTTGCAGAAAACTCCATGAAAATGGGAGAGATCAACCGTCCTCAGCAAAATACCGATTCTCGTGGCGGCCGTCCTCCCGGAATGCCTTCAGGAATGCCCGGAAATCCGATGTCGGGTGCAACAGGAATGGCTACAGGAGACTCCGGTCAGCCGGAGCAGAAAGGGGCTACAACATTGGAAATCGCAGAAGCAAAGGCTTTAAAAGCGATCAACAAATATTCTGTGATCCGACATGGTGAAGAGCAGAACAAACAGATTTTCGATGCGTACATGATTCTTGCACAGGCGAGAATTTACAGGGGAAAATCTTTGGAAGCACTTGATGCACTGAATTATGTTTTTACGCACATGAAGGATGATAAAAGACTTCCTCTGGCAAGAATTTATCAGGGTTTAGCGTATGATCAGATCAAAAATTATCATAAAGCCCATGAAACTTTTGCCAAACTGAAAGGTGACAAAATTTCCAAGCAATATGAGAAATTACTAAGTATTTACTATGCAGAATCTCTTTTGGATGCAGGAAAAAAAGAAGAAGCCATAAAAGAATTGGATAATGCTTTTGAACTGAACAGCAACAGAAAGCTGAAAAGCCGAATCGCTTATCTGAGAGGGCAGGTTCTGGAAGGTCTTAACCAGAATGAAAAAGCCCGCGAAAGCTTTATGGCTGCTTACAAATACGCCAATGATTTTGAATTTGAGGTAAAATCCCAGATCGAAATTGCCAAAACATTCAACGGAAACGGAGATTACAGCGGAGCAAGAAAATACCTTGAAGACATCAGTAAAAAAGGAACTTACGGCTCCCGAAAGAACGAATTTTATTATGCTTTGGGACTCATGGCGAACAAAGCCGGAAAGAAGGAGGAAGCTCAGGAATTTTTCAGAAAATCTCTGAAGGAAAAAGTGTCTGACGGGCAAATTCGGGGTCTTGCGTACTATGAAATCGGAAAAGGATATCTGGATAAAAATGATTACATCGGAGCCGGAGCTTATTATGATTCTGCTTTGGCGGTAATGACTTACGAACCTTCTAAAGTCCTTTTGGCAGATCAGTCTACGTACATCAAAAAGATTTCAAGAAACTATTATCTGATCAAAAAGAACGACAGTATTCTGAATCTGGCAAAAATGGCTCCGGATCAGAAAACAGATTTCTTCAATAAATATATTGCTAAAATTAAAGCCAAAGAGGAAAGAGAAGAACTGGAAAGAAAACGGGCAGAAAGATCCAAAGGTTTTGATACGGGAGATTACAGTTCAACATCCATATTTGCCAACAGCTCAAATTCTTTCGAAGATTTCGGGGTGGCAACCAAAGGTTTCTATTTCAGCAATACAGGGACGGTTTCCAAAGGAACCCAAACCTTTAAGCAAACCTGGGGAGACAGAGCTTTGGTAGACAACTGGCGTTTTTCCAAGAAAATGGCAACAATCGAAGATCTTAAAAATGATGCTTTAGGAACCACTGCCGCGCCAAATCCGAGACGTTTTGAACCGGCTTTCTACATAGAGCAGATTCCGACGGATGTTGCAAAACTGGATCAGCTTAAAAAAGACAGAGATACCGCTTCTTTAGGTTTGGGAGTTATGTATCAGAACTATTTTACCAATACGCCTTTAGCTACAAAAACTCTGTATGATCTGGTGGATGTAAAACCTGAAGAAAAAGTAATGTTGCAGGCTTTGTATGAGATTTTCGCAATGAATTATGAAAAAAATCCACAGGCTGCCGAAAGAGCAAAACAAATCCTTTTAAAAGATTATCCGTACACATCGTATGCAGAATTTGCAAGAAATCCTAAAAGCAGTTCTTTCGTAAAATCTTCCGCAGATGTGGAAAACCAGTACAAACAGGCATTTGCCCTCTATGAATCTGAGAAGTTCGGGGAAAGTAAAGATCTCATTGAAAAAGCGATCCAGCAAAATCCGAAGGATGCCCTGGTTCCGAAATTATATTTGCTGAATGCATTTAACTCAGGAAAAGCAAGTGGGAAAGAGGTGATGATTCTTCAACTGGAACAGATTGCCCTGAATTACGGTAAAACACCTGAAGGCGAAAAAGCCAAGGAAATGCTTAATTATCTGAAAAGTGACCTGAGCTTTCAGGCTACCGATAATAAAGGAAATGCGGTGCCTCAAAATCCGGGAGATATGGTAAACAATGTTCCGCAACAGCCGGTGCAGCAGCAGAGTAACGGAATCGGCACTTCGCCGCAAATGCAGGGAAATAATATGATGAATAATCCTCAGCAGAGTCAGCCGATGAACAACAGCGGAAACAAGCCGCCCAAAAAACAAAATAACAATCAGCAGCCTCCTGTGAATACAGTTCCTGCAAAACCACAATAAAAATAAAAGCGAAGAACTACTCTTCGCTTTTATTTTTTTTCTTTACTCCATGAAAATCTTTGAGATAGAAAGGCTCAAAATAAGCAATGTCCTCAAATTCTTTCCGCTCTATTTTTGCAAGTGCTTTTTTTACTAAATATTTTGCAGAAGGATAGATATTTTCATCAAATATGGCATTCGGAAGCTGTAAAATCTCTTTTGCTTTCTTGGCTCCGTCTCCTGCAAAAAGGATTTTTTTATCTTTAAATTCTTCAAAAGAAGTTTCGTCTAGAATTTTAGCCTCGGTTGCAGAAATTTCTCTGCCTGTTTTTCCGTCATAAACCGCTGTATAAACCTCCATTCGTCTCGCATCGATCATTGGTATTATCAAATCGTAGTTTTGGTCTAAAAAGGGCTCTATGATACTTTCCATAGAATTTACCGCAATCAGAGGAATTTTCAGTCCGTAGCAGAAACCTTTTGCAGAAGCTGCCCCAATTCTCAATCCGGTATACGAACCGGGACCTTTCCCCAGACAAACGGCTTCAATTTCCTTCATGGAAATTCCGGCTCCTTCCAAAGCCCATTCTACAAAAGTATGCAGACTTTCAGACTGTTTGTAGTTTTCAGAAACTTCTTCCGTTACACACAATAACTTTTCGTTATCGGAGATGGCAACAGAACAGTTTTTTGACGAGGTTTCGAGATATAGAATTTTCATTTTATAAAAGTTTTATTAGATTTAATCTTTTTAAAGTTAAATCTGTGTAATCAAAAAATAAATGAAAAAGTTGTTTTTCATTGTGTATAGAAATATATTCTTCATTTAACATTTCTTTTTCTCTCTTATCTTTTTTCAACAATTTATTAATTCCTTCAATACATTGATTTATTGTGCCTTCAAGAACATAACCAACAAGAAATCCGTCACAATTTTGATATTTTCCACCTTGAAGGAAATTATTAATTCCTGTTGAAATATATCTTCTTTTTAAGTTAGAATTATTTGCTTTAAGATTCTTAGCTTCTATATAATATCTGTATTCTTTTGCCTGCCAAAATTGAGTAAACCTCATATCAATACGAGATAGTTTTGCTGAGAATCCTTTTTTAAAAGGTACGGATTTATCAAATAAATGATTTTCTACATTTGTTGAAATTTCCCATTTTTCTCTTTTAGGATTTTTATCAATGTAACTGTGAAGAATAGCCGTAATATCATTCTCATCAAAATCTAAAGAAATTGATTCATCTGAAATAGAATTATCATATGCTTCAATAAATAAAGTTATACATCTTTTTTTGAAAATGTCTTGAATATCTAAAAATATTGAAGGATTTAAATTTCCTGCCATTACTTTTTCATATTAAGAATTTCAATCAACAAAGTTTTGCTGTCTTCCATTGCAGCAGTTTGACTCCAAAATCTTCTCTGATTTGGTTTTATAATGTACACATCATCTCCGTCATAGTAATTTAATTTTTTTCTGAAATAAAGATTTTTCGATTCTTCATTCCACAGTTTTTGATCCAAAATTTTAAGTTCTTTTTTAACATTTTCTTTTGATTCAAATGTTTCTTTCTGCACATCTCCAAAAGATAGTTTCAACATATATAACGGACAGTTCTTATCTTTTAAATATTTTGTTGCCGAAACTTTTAAATCTACATCATCCAACCAATCATTAAGTTCTTTGGTAATTCTGTTGATGTAATGATCAATATCAAAAACAGGCTTTACAGCATTTGATTCTTCCTTTTTTTCAAATAAATCTAAACTGTAATCCAAAGTATCTTGGATGATAATTTGTTCATCATCTGTAAGTTTTAAAATATCATTATATATAATTTGATCAATTTCTTTTTCTAAATGGGAAATATCCTGAATTAAATCATCCGATTTTTTAATCTTAACTATCTTATCATAAATATTCGAAAAAAAATCAATTTGAGATTCCTCTAATCTATCAATAACTGCCGGTAAAGTAACTAATTCATTAAGGTTTATTCTTTCTCTTTCAATTCCCCAAGTAGAAGTGGAAATAGATAAAAAATAGTCCGAAAAGTTAGAATTCATAAAAAGACATAGTACTTTAGAGTTTCTAAAATCACCATTATTATAAAACCCATAAAGTGAATTTGTAAAATATTCTTCATTCTCAATAATTGAAGCACAATACTTTTTGTTTGATTGACCTTCTTTAAAAACTAAAAAAGGTGGTTTTATAAATTTTTTATCAATCTTTCTATAATACTTACTATTTGGGACCAATAAATTATTTACAGATAAATATCTTTCTACCAATTTTGGAGAAATTATATGGCTCGGAATAAATTCAGGTTTTAAGCTATCTGCCATTATTCCTTTTGTAAAATCCCAGTTTTCTTTATTCGCTTTTACATAATTATGTAGGCTTACAAAGTTTTTATCTAATTTCTCAATCAATTCAAAATCAAAATAACTTCCCCACATTGCAATCTTCCAGATTTTAGTGTCTGGTTTTTCACACTCCATTCGTGGTAAGTGTTTTTCATCAGAAGAATCAATAATAATTCCTTCTAAAATATCATTTTTGATATAGGTTTTAGGAGCATAATAAGTTATTGTATCTTTTGGATTTTCAGGTTCCTCTTTTTGATAAAAAACAATACTTATCGGACCAACCGCTGAACCAAAAAGTTGACCCCCAGAAAATTTTGGGGCTTTTCGTAAAATTGAAAAGTTATATAGTTTCTCAACATAATTGTTATTAAACAACCATTCTCTAAATTTCTGATAAGTTCCACTTGTATTGGTTAAAATCTTGGTGTTGAAAATCAAAGCAATTCTACCTTTTGGTGCTAAAAATGTTGATTTATGTAAGAATGGTAAAACCATTTCTTGCGCAAATTTCTCCTTGTTACAATAGGCTTTTATTGTAGGCAATAAATTTTTTGTTCCAAAAGGAGGATTTCCAACCACCAAATCAAAGTTTTGTAACTCTGTAATATCTGATAAATCTGAAATTGTATCTCTCTTGAAAAGATTATTTCCTTGTTCCTTTAGACTTTTATCGTCAGGATCATTTATTAAATAAGGAAACTGAATGGTTTTGTTCCACCATCCTGTTTTGGGATCGAGATTATCCAACAAAGCTAAGTACAAACTAAAAGCAGCAACTTTTATAGACTTGGAGTCCAGTTCAATTCCGAAAATATTGGTTTTAAGTATTTCTACTAAAGTAGTAAAATCAGTGAGTTTTTCGTTATGTTTATTTTCATAACGCTTAACCAATCTTTTGAAAGTTTGAACCAAGAAAATTCCAGAACCACAACTTGGATCTAAAGTTTTTACCTGATAATTTGTTTTATCTTTATCTGTTGGAAGTCTTTCATTTAAAATCAACTCAACCAACGAAGGTGGCGTGTAAAATGTTCCAGAATCCTTTTTCTTTTTATTATCTAACTTTGATAAGAAGTTTTCATAAATTTCACTTAATAATTCGATTCTAATAATGCTAAAATCGAATAACTTTTTATCAGGAAATAAAACTGGATTAGCTTCATCTTGATAACCATCAAAAAAGCAGTTTTTAATCAATCCTAAATGTTCTTTTGTAACCAAATCTTTCTCTTTTTCTTCAAAATTGAAAAGACTTCCGTTGAAATCATCGGCTAATTTCTCAAAAAGATTGTATGTAGCTTCAACATCATCTAAAATATCAAAAAATGAAGTTGCTTTCGGTGAAAATTGTTGATAAAGCTCAATTGGCGTTGCTTTTCTGTCTTCCAAATAAAACAAAAACAGAGAACGCATTATCAATTTATGAATGATAAACTTATTCTTTAATCCTTTTTTTTCTAAAGCATTTGCCGTTTTTATAAGGCTATCAATAAGATATTTGTCAACTCTTTTTTCAAGATTTAGTTTTTTTCTGATTTCAATAGCTTCATCGGAAGACCAAATAAAACCAGTATCAATCGCAATTCTCGAAAAAATGATATTGAGTAAATTGAGTTTTTGTTTATCCGTTTGTTTACAAGAATAAAATTCAAGATTTACTAACTTGTCTTTAAACTGTTTTTCTTCAATGTTTTTTTCGTTATATACAAACGGTTTTTCAGAACAATTGTAAATTCGGATTTCCGTTTTGGAATAAACATATAAAAAAAGAACTTTTTGAAAATTCCAGCAAATTTTATGGATTTCAGCAATTTGTTTTAACGTTTCAAAATCAAAAGACTCAACTTCTTTTAAAAATAATACGGGCTGATTTTCATTCTCATAAACCTGAATAACCCCATATTTCTCTTTATCAAATAATTTAACATCAAAACCATCACAATTTTTTGCAAAGTCTAAAATATCGAGATCATTTATTAATTCGCTTTTCATATAATCAACTGAAAATCATATAATTAATAATATTTCAATTATTTTTAAAGTTACAAAAATATAACAAAATTTTTTACTATTTCAAAATTTTTTTACTGTTTCACTTCCACACTTTGCCTGCTCCAGAGTTTCCAGACCGATTTCTCCTTTTTCCAGATTTCCAGCAATGCAAGAATCATTTCGAATTTCTGGCTTTTGTAGGTTCCTGAAACTTTTATTTTTCTTCTCAGTGAGCAGATATTTCTATCTTTTTTAAGCTCAGAAATTTCAATCTGTTCAATCTTATCATAAATGACTTTTTTCGAGCTGAAATCTCTCTTAAAATCCGAATAGTTCTGAATCCATCCATTGGAGTGTCCGAAAGAGACATCATCTTTGAACAAATCTAAAACTTTGGAATCGTTATTCTGTATAAGAGAATCCAGTTTTACCGTCTGAGAAAGGAGTTGTTTTTCCTCTTTAGAATATTTCTGTGAGTAACCGAAAATACAAGAAAAGCACAGTAATAAAGGTAAAAGTTTCATTTTGAAAAAAATCAGATTAAGGCTTTCTGTGAATGGTTCTCGGTTCCGCCTGAGCAGAAGGGTAGATCGTCATATCCGAAATACAGACGTGTTTCGGAGCATTGACGCAGTAAGCGATGGAATCTGCAATATCTTCCGCTTTCAGAGGTTCATAACCGGCGTAAACCGTTGCAGCTCTTTCGCTGTCTCCTTTAAATCTTACCATCGAAAAATCTGTTTCTACAGCTCCCGGCTGAATATTCGTTACTTTAATTCCGAATTCCGTAAGTTCAATACGCATTCCTTCGGAAATAACATCTACTGCTTTTTTTGTGGCACAATAGACCACACCGTTTGCGTATGTCTGTCTCGCTGCAACGGAACTGATGTTGATGATATGTCCTGAATTTCGTTCTTTCATTCCGGGAATAATCATTTTAGAAACATACAGAAGTCCTTTCACATTTCCGTCAATCATAGAATCCCAATCATCCGTTTTTCCGGCAGACAAAGGATCTAATCCATGAGCATTTCCGGCGTTGTTAATTAAAACATCAATATTTTTCCATTCTGAAGGTAGAGAACTGATTGCCGTTTCCACTTCTTCCAGATTTCTGACATCAAATTTTAAACTAAATATTTCGGTATATTGTGAAAGTTCATTTTTTACATTTTCCAGAACTTCAGACCTTCTTCCGCAGATAATTATTCTGTTTCCCTGTTTTGCCAGAAGTTCGGCGGTAGATTTTCCGATTCCGGATGTTGCTCCGGTGATAAATATTGTTTTCATTTTTACTTTTTATTTTTGAATTGTATTATGGTCTTTTAATCTTTTCATCAGAAGTGTATAGATCCAAAATTCAAACCACGGAATACACATTAAAAGCACCCAAATCAATAAAATTCCTTTTAAAATGGTCTTAAACTGCGATTTTAAAATCATTAAGAACAGATTCTGAATTTTCTGAACGATGGATTTTTCAATATTTTCAGGGTTAAGTACCACAAGTTTCTCTGATATCGTATTAAACTCTCCATAAGAAATCTCATTCGTAATGCCTCCATTGGGAACGGAATCCAAAATTCCGTATATAATGAATGAATAGATTTTATCTCCATAACGATTCACAAACATGGAAGCCATCCAGTTTTTTGGAAGATCTATCATATCATTTTTAATGTGGTATGCTTTCGCGATATCAATGACTTTAATCTTTGCGTTGTTATTTTTCTGACTGAGATCTTTAACAACTTTTCTGAGATCTTCAATAAAAACTTTTTTAGACCTGTTGTCTTTAAAGATATAGTATGTACTGGAATTATAGACCTGCTCGGAAATAGAATAACTGTCTTTCTTTAATGCAGAATACACTCCACAAAATAATCCAATTTTTAAAGAAAAAACGATGTTGACAATAAAAATGGCAGGAATATAAAGTTTAACAAACCAGTTGTAGTATTTCTGGCTGCGCGATAAAGCTTTGTATTTTTTTAGGATGATGACCAGAAAGGAACTTATCAGCAAACCTAAAACAAGGAAAAGGAAGCAGAAAAGAACAATTTTTAAAGGATAATTCTTTAAAACGTATCCTACAGTGCTGTATATTGTTTCCCAATGTATATTCTGCATAATCAGTTGGCGTCAAATGCTTCAAAAGCATCGATGATATGTTCGATCATCAGATTTTTATTTTCGTCAGGAAGAACGGAAATGATATCAAATCGTACTTCTTGATTTTTATTGTATTCTTCCATGAAATAATTGGCAGCCGAAACAATCAACTTAATCTTTCGTTTGTTTACGGCTTCCTGTGGAAGATTAAACACATCGGTTGAACGTGCCTTTACTTCAACGACTACAATTAAACTATCTTTTTCGGCAACCAAATCCAGTTCTGCTTTTTGGTATCGAAAGTTTCTTACCAAAATTTTGTAACCGTTTTTCTGTAAATATTCAGCGGCCAATTCTTCTGCTTTTTTACCAAAATCGTTGTGATCTGCCATTAAATCGATAGATTATTCTTTATAAAAAAAATCACTGTTGAAAAACTAACAATCAATATAATTATCCAAAAAATTATTCCATACAAAGTCAGATGATATTCCTCCTTCTTATTCCAAATCTCCTTTAAGCTTAATTTTTCCCCTTTCATTAAAGATTTAAAGAAAACAATGTACATTCCTAAAGTTCGGAGAAATAATAGATTCATCTTAAAACTCAATCTTAACCTTATTCTTAACCTCCAATCTCACATTTCCACCAATAATCAACGGTCTGTTGTCTTTGATGTGTCCATTCGGGAAACCGAAAGCTGTTGGGAAATTGTACTTTGAAATTCTGTCGGCAATTAACTTGTAGGCAAATTCATCAAAGCTTTCTTCGTATTGTTTATTTTCTTTTTCATCGCCCATATTGGTCATTCCGCCGATAATCAAACCTGAAATTTTATTAAAAACTCCGGCTAATTCAAGACTCATGATCATTCTGTCGAGAGCATAAAAATTTTCGCCGATATCTTCAATGAAAAGAATTTTATCTTTAAAATCAAAGGAATATTTCGTTCCTAAAAGCGCATAAATCAAGGCTAAATTTCCACCGACCAACTGTCCTTCAACGTTTCCTTTTTTATTGAACTGATGAGAGGAAAGGGTATATTTAAGGGGTTTTCCTTTTAAAACATTAAAAATAAGATCGTAGCTTTCTTCGGTAACGCCAAAGCTCGATGTTTTTACAGTCTGTCCGTGAATCGATGCAAACCCTTTTTTCAGCAGATAACTCTGGATTACGGTATTGTCTGAATACCCAATATACCATTTTGGATTTTTGGCAAAGTTTTTAAGATTAAGATGCTGAATGAGGTGCTGACAACCGTAACCGCCTCTTGAAGCCCAGACTGCGGAAATTTCGTTGTCGTTGAGCGCCCAGTTCATGTCTTTTAATCTTTCCTGCTCCGTTCCTGCGTAATTGTATCCGTTTGCATATTTCGTGTAAAGATGTTCTCCCAAAACGGGTTCGAAACCTTTACTTTTAATCATTTCGATTCCCTTTTCAAGCTGGGAAGATTCTACGGCTCCCGCAGGAGAAATAATGGCTATTTTATCGCCTTTTTTCAGAGATTTTGGAAAGATTGTTTTATTCATTTGTCTTTTTGTATTTTACTTCGGTTTTCTCTGCTTCTTCCAGTCTTTTATCGAACTGATTGAATTTTTTAAAGCTCTGCAAGAAAATAAAGAAACTGAATATGATGAGAATTCCGCCAACAATTCTTCTGATTCTGTTGGCTAATTTTTGGGTAAGTCTGTCGTGAAATTGCTTTGCAAGGAATATTTTTACCAGATCGATAAAGAGATACGTTCCGATTACGATTCCGATGTATAAAATGAAATTACTGGTATCCGGATACTGATTTCTTACCGAAATAACGGTGACAAGCCAAAAAAGGATGACTCCGACATTCAGAAGATTAAAGAAAAAACCGTTGACGAATGTTTTAAAATAGTTCTGATTGATGAATTTTTCTTCTCCGGGAATATGCATCTTGGTTTTGGTAACCATCATCACAATTCCATACACAAAGATCAGAATGGCGGTAATCCTGTAAAATCCGGGATGTTTATCGATGAGTGTTACAATATCTGCACTCGCATAATACGCTGCCAAAATGCACAGAAGATCTGCAGAAATAACGCCTAAATCCAGTGCTAAAGCATGTTTCGGACCTCTCGAAAAGCTGGTTTCAATTAAAAGGAAAAAAATAGGTCCTATAAAAACCAGACTCAGCATGAATCCTAAAACGATGGCAGATAATATAAGTTCAAACATTCAGTGGTGTTTTCAATGAAATAATTTCATCTATTTATACAAAGTTAGTTTTTATGTTGTAAAAAGCAAATAAGAAAAGCATCGGATCAATTAATACTTATCAAACTCATACAATTCATAATATTCTATAAGTTTATCTTTGTATTCTTGTCTCAATTTCGGGAAAACATAAAAAATCCATTGCTTAGAATAGATATAATGCGCTAAAAAATTTCTTTTAAAGGAATAATATGATTCCAGATAGTTTTTCCACCTTTCATAGTATTTTTCAAGTGAAGAAAGAGATTCAGGATCATCTTTTCTGATTTTTTCATGAAGTTTTAGATAAATATTTTCAATTTCTTCTTTCCATGAATTTTCTTCAATTCTAAAATTATTAATTACATCGACATCAGATCCTTTACCGTCATCAAAACTTTTAATTCGGGTTAAAGCTGATTTCAGAGACGGACTGTACGGTAAGCTGTCTTTTATAAAATGAGACTGATCGCTCTTTTCAGTAACTATTTTCTGTTCATTTTTTTTGCATTCAATACATAATAGCAAGCCCAGTAAAACAGCTACAGTATTCATATTTCTTATAAATCTAAAACAGTATTTTCCCATCAAATAAATTTTAAGTAAAATAAAAAAAACTGCAATTTCTTGCAGTTTCTAAATATAGTTCTTTGTTGTAAAATCTAATCCACAATCTTGAAATCCAATTGTTTTTGAATCAGGTTTGCTTTAACCACTTTGATCTGAACCTGATCTCCCAACTGATATTTTTTACCATGTCTGTTTCCGTACACGGCGTGGGTTTTTGCATCATAAGAGTAAGAATCGTCGGTTAAATCTCTTAATTTGATTAATCCTTCCGCGCCGTTTTCCGGGATTTCTACCCAGAAACCAAATTCCGCAACACCCGAAATAACCCCGTTGAAAGTTTCTCCCAAATGTTTCTCCATAAATTTCACCTGCATGAATTTTATAGAATCTCTTTCCGCATCTGCCGCCAATCTTTCCATATAACTGCAGTGTTTTGCTTTTTCTTCAAGATCTGCCTTGTTCGGAGATTTTCCGCCATCAAGATAATGCTGCAACAATCTGTGCGCAATTAAATCCGGATAACGACGGATAGGAGAGGTGAAGTGGCTGTAATAATCAAATCCCAATCCGTAGTGACCGATAGGTTCTGTAGAATAAACCGCCTTGCTCATGCTTCGCATCGCCAGAGTTTCGATCATATTTTCTTCGCCTTTACCTTTTACATCATGCAATAATTTGTTTAAAGATTCTGCTACTTTTTTGGTATTTGCTAAGTCCATTTTATATCCGAAAGTCGACACAAAATCTCTCAAAGATTCCAGTTTTGCAGGATCCGGATCGTCGTGAACCCTGTAAATAAAAGTATTTTGTGAAATTTCTCCTCTTTTGTTCAGAGAAACAAATTCCGATACTTTTTTGTTCGCCAACAGCATAAATTCTTCGATCAAATGATTGGAATCTTTGCTTATTTTAAAGTAAACTCCAACAGGCTCGTTGTTTTCATCCAGATTGAACCGTACTTCACTTCTGTCGAAAGTAATCGCTCCGTCTTTGATTCTTTTCTGACGCATGATTTTCGCCAATTGATCCAAAACAAGAATTTCTTCTTTAAAATCGCCGTCTTTTCCTTCAATTCTTTCCTGCGCTTCTTCATACGTAAATCGTCTGTCTGAATGAATGACCGTTCTTCCAAACCACTGTTTTTTGATTTCAGCTTTGTCATTCAGCTCAAAAACGGCTGAAAAAGTGAATTTATCTTCGTGCGGACGCAGCGAACAGACATCATTACTTAATACTTCCGGAAGCATCGGTACAACACGGTCTACCAAATATACAGAAGTGGCTCTCTGGTAAGCTTCATCATCCAGAATTGTTCCCGGAACCACATAATGCGAAACATCCGCAATATGAACTCCGATTTCCCAGTTTCCGTTGTCTAATTTTCTGATGGATAAAGCATCATCAAAATCTTTTGCATCTTTCGGGTCGATGGTAAAAGTTGTAATTTCACGCATATCCCATCTTTTTGCAACTTCTTCTTCATTGATGCTTCTGTCGATTTTATCCGCATCTCTTTCCACTTCTTCAGGGAATTCGTACGGCAGTCCGTATTCGGCAAGAATAGAGTGGATCTCCGTTTCATGTTCTCCAGGAGCTCCTAAAACCTGAATAATTTCTCCTTCCGGATTTTTATCTCCCGGTCTCCATTCCGTCATTTTTACGATCACTTTATTGCCGTCTTCTGCACCTCCGAATTTAGGTTTAGGAACAAAAATATCGGTATTAATGGTCTTTTTATCACAAACCACAAAACCAAAATCTTTATGAGGAACGATTTGCAAAGTTCCCACGAATTCCGTTCTCGTTCTTTCCAGAACTTCAAGAACAGAGCCTTCCAGCTTTTTACCTTTATATGTATAGGTTACAATTAATACTTTATCGCCCTGCAAAGCATCTTTTACGTTTTTGGAGTGGATAAAAATATCATCTTCAAGACCTTCTACCTTTACGTAAGCATTACCGGACTGGTTGAAATCGATAATTCCTGTTAACGTTCCTTTGATATTAAGGTTAACAATATATTTTCCTTTTTCTGTTTCTTTAATTCTTTCGGCAGCCTGCAATCTGTGCAGTGCCTGAATCACAAGTTCTCTCTGTCTCGGATTCTTATAATCTATTCCGTCTGCAATCTGCTTATAGTTGTAGACTTTCGTGGAATTTTCATTCATAAATCTAAGGATCAGTCTTCCGATTTCCTTTAGTTTATGTTCATTTTTCTGACTTATATATTTTCTTTTTTTTGCCATTTTAATTTGTAATTCGTTAAATTTTCAATTCTGATCTCCCGATCAGAGGGATTTAAATCATCCTTTAACAAGAAATTTTTTAAATCTTAAAGTTTAGTTTATTGGTAAAAACCCATCAATTTTCCTTCCATTTATTCTACAACGGAAGTTTTAGTTTTGTATAAATTTAATACAAATATGGAGAAGAGTGGAGAAAAACCTTTTAATAATGTGTTTTTAAATTTTCTACAGGCTTGTATGGAAATAATAGATGGTAATTTCTATTGGACGCTGCAAATATACAAAATAAAAAATAAATAAGGCTTGCAAATTGATTTACAAGCCTTTATACTTTTAGCAGAATGCAATTTTGTCTACTCTGTTCTGATGTCTACCTCCTTCAAAATCTGTAGAAAGGAATTTCTCAGCAATTTCGATAGCCACTTCCTTTGATATGAATCTTGCAGGGATAGAAATCATATTGGCATCATTATGCTGTCTTGCCAAGGAAGCAATCTCCGGCATCCAGCAAAGTGCGCAGCGAATCTTCTGATGTTTGTTGGCAGTGATCTGAACGCCGTTCCCGCTTCCGCACAGCAAAATTCCCAGTTCATTTTCACCGTTCTCAACAGATGTAGCAGCGGGGTGTACAAAGTCCGGATAATCCACACTGTCTGTGGAAAACGTGCCAAAATCCTGGATTTCAAAACGTTCTGAAAGATAGTTCTTAACAATCTCCTTGTATTCATAGCCTGCGTGGTCTGCAGCAATTGCTATTTTTCTTTTCATAATACTTGTATTAAGCCTTTAATAGATTTATTCCACACAAAGTTAAGTATAATGTGGATAAGTCTTAAATTTTTGCGAGTTAATTGTGAAAACGCTTGTGGGTAACTGTTGAAAAAAGTTCTAAAACTAAAGTTTCGTAACATTGAAAAATTTTGTAATGGAATTTTACTTTCATAGATCCGACATTTTTTTACACAAAGTTATTGGGGAGAATTCTCAGTCTTTTCCATAAAATATTTATTAATAATAGTAAATTCTGAAAGTTACCCACAATTGTTAATAACGATGTGAAATACTCTAATATCAATGGATTACAATGTATATAAGTTGTGAATTGGCTTAGAATTAAATGTGGTAAAGTATTTCATTAAAATTTATCCCCTAAACTAACAATACTTAACAACAGTATCATTTTTCTTTTTTTAAGAGAAAAGAAATTATGTTGATTGATGAATGATGAGTCTGCGGGAAACTTTTTGAAAACTTTTCAAAGCTTGAATCGTTCTGAAAATTTTAAAATCTTACATTTGTGAAACAAAATTTGAACGAAATGAATGAACTCGACCTGCCGGAAAAAATGAAGCCAATGGATTCTCAAAGTCGGTTCACTTTACCTGAAAAAATATAAAATGTACATATGAAAACAATCAATGATTTCAATTTCAATGAAAAGAAGGCGCTTGTAAGAGTGGATTTCAATGTTCCGCAGGACGACCAGCTTAAAGTAACAGACAATACGAGAATTGTTGCGGTAAAACCAACCGTAGATAAAATCCTTAAAGATGGCGGTTCTGTAATTCTGATGGCTCACTTGGGAAGACCAAAAGGAGAGGTTAAAGACGAGTTTTCGCTGAAACATATCGTAGACGCGGTTTCTGAGGTTTTAGGACAGGAAGTTAAGTTTGTGGACGAATGTGTTGGAGAAAAGGCTGAAAAGGCTGCTTCTGAGCTTAAGCCGGGAGAAATTCTTTTGTTGGAGAATCTGCGTTTTCATAACGAAGAGGAAAAAGGCGATGAAGCTTTTGCAGAACAGCTTTCTAAATTAGCAAATGCGTATGTAAATGATGCATTCGGGACAGCTCACAGAGCACATGCTTCAACGGCGGTTATTGCTAAATTTTTTTCATCAACTAAATTTTTCGGTTTATTGATGGCTAAAGAGCTTCAGGCGATTGATAAAGTATTAAAAAGCGGTGAAAGACCTGTTACAGCTATTCTTGGTGGTTCCAAAGTTTCAACTAAAATTACCATTATAGAAAATATTTTACCGGCAGTTGATAATTTAATCATCGGAGGCGGAATGGCGTTTACTTTCATTAAGGCTTTAGGCGGAAAGATCGGAACTTCATTAGTGGAAGAAGATAAGTTACCTTTGGCACTGGAGATTTTAGAAAAAGCGAAGGAACATAAAGTAAAAGTTTATCTTCCGTCTGATACTGTAATTGCTGAAAGTTTCAGTAATGATGCCGACAGAAAAGAAGTAGATATTTATGAAATTCCTGAAGGTTGGATGGGACTGGATGCAGGTCCGAAATCTAGAGATCAGTTCAATGATGTATTGTTAAATTCCAGAACGATTCTTTGGAACGGACCGATCGGAGTTTTCGAAATGTCGAATTTTGCGGCAGGAACTGTTGCGTTGGGAGACAGTATTGCCGAAGCTACAAAATTGGGAGCTTTCTCTTTAGTTGGAGGAGGAGACAGTGTTGCGTTTGTGAAGCAATTCGGTTACGGAGAAAAAGTAAGTTATGTTTCTACCGGAGGAGGAGCGATGTTAGAAAGTCTGGAAGGTTTGGAACTTCCGGGTGTTGCTGCCATTAACAGTTAAGAAAATTAATTTATATATTTTAAGTCCGCTGATTTTTTCGGCGGACTTTTTTATTAAACTTGTTCAAAGTCATTTTAAATTTAACAGCAAAAGATACAAAAGACTTTATTGAATTTATTTAAAGTATTACAAAATTCTGCAAAGAGAAAAATCTTTGATTTTTTTACTTATGTATTTTTTTTCAGTTTAAGTATTAAATTTAAGAAACTAAAGTGTTTAAATCTTTAGTTATATAAAAGTTTATTAGGAAGCTTTAAAATTTTTATAAATTATTTTTAAAGTTTAAATATTGTTCTTAAAAAACGATCAGTATTTTTAATTTTTAAATACGAAGAACAAATTAACAATTTTCATTTTTGATTTATTGATGAATAAATTTTCAAATCCTGAAAATTACCAGAGAATTAAAATTTCTACAATTGACCAAAATTTTTGCTGATTCATTTTTTACTTAATTGCTCATATTTGAGTTAATTTCAAAAATTGCCCAAAAATCAAAAAATATGATGATGATGTAATGATTAAAATTTTCAAAATTCTAAAAGGATGAAAATTGAAGTTTTTAAAAACTATTGTTACTTTTCTAATTTTTAAAAAATAGAGTCAAATTTTGAGTTACTAACTTTTTACTAACAAATTTTAAAATTCTGATCTGATTTTTTTCAAAATTTAATCTTGTGTAAAAAATATTCTGAAAATTTAAATCGAGTAGGGGAGTCGATAAAAATAAAATCCCGGAGAGTTTCCCGGGATTTTGATTTTCAAGGCTTAAATTCTGAAAAATTGACCTTCAGAAATGGCTTAAATTTCGATTTTCTACTTTTTTTCGATAATGTATATCAAACTTGAAAATTCGTTCGAAAAAAGGGCTTTTACGTTAGAAATCGTTCCGTAGATCGTTGCTTTTAGCCAAAGAAGGGTTGATTTTTTATATTTTTCGCTCAACATAGAGATATAATAAGAATCCAAAACTAAAGGTTTGATTTTTCTCATTTTCCAGTTGGGTTTTTTGGCAATCAGATTTTCCATACCTTTTTTTGAAAAATGATAGATGTGTCTCGGAACATCATATGCTGCCCAATATTCTTTATAATGTTTCGCATCGTAGGAAGTAGGATTGGGAACGGCAATAATCAACAGTCCTTTGTCTTTTAGTTTACGATTGAAAATTTCGAGCATCTCGTCCTGATTTTCGATATGTTCAAAAACATGCCATAAAGTAATTGCGTCCAGACTTTTATCTTCAATGGAATGAATATTATCTAAAATAGTAGCTTTTGAAATTTTATTCTGGGCTGCTTTTCTTGCATCTGCATCCGGTTCAAAACCGAAAGTTTCGAAATCATTTTCTATAAACTTTACAAATTCTCCGGCTCCGCAACCGTAATCCAATACTTTTGATCCTTTGCTGATTCGGTCTAAAAGGATATTTTTTTTGTACTGCAAATTAAAGGATTGTAAAAATTTATACAGTTTTTCTTTAAGACTTCCGGAATCCTGATGGTGGGAAATATAATCTTCACTTTCATAATATTTTGAAATATTGGATGGAATAGGGGAGGTCTTGAAAACTCCTTTGGTATCTGTTTCAATAATTTCAAAAATTTCCTGAGATAGAAAATGATCTTTTATTTTCATTTGATTTTTCTTTAAAATTAAAAATTAAGATATTCAGACCTTTGTATAAGCTCATAAATACCTTAATTTTTGATTGTATTTTTATGAATGTTTCACGTGAAACATTTTCGTTTTAGCGTCCTAAATAAACTAATAAAACGTTAATATCTGCAGGCGAAACTCCGCTGATTCTTCCAGCCTGTGCAATTGTTTTTGGTTTTACATTCGTCATCTTCTGCTTGGCTTCTGCAGAAAGACTTGAGATTTTTGTATAATCAAAATCTTCCGGAATTTTAATATTTTCCAGACGGTTCAGTTTGGCAACATTTTCTTTTTCTTTCTCAATATAGCCTCTGTATTTGATATTCACTTCTGCCTGTTCTCTTACTTCATCATCAAATTTAGAAGAAACTTCGTTGATAAAGTCGATTTGATCCAGTTTTTCCAACGTCATATTCGGTCTTGTAAGAATCTGAGCTGCTCTGTAAGCCTGATCAACAGGACTGCTTTCAATAGTTTCCAGAATAGGATTAATTACTCCCGGCTTTAAAGAGGTTTCCCGAAGAAAGCTTTCAAGTTCTTCGCTCTGAGCGACTTTCTCATTTACTCTTTTTAGTCGTTCTTCTTTGGCTAAACCTAAATCAAAAGCTTTTTGTGTTAATCTGATGTCTGCATTATCCTGTCTTAAAAGAAGTCTGTATTCTGCTCTTGAGGTAAACATTCTGTACGGTTCTTCTGTTCCTTTTGTGATAAGATCATCAATTAAAACTCCGATGTAGGCTTCGTCTCGGTTAAGGATAAATTCCTCCTGTTCTTTTACTTTGTTGTGAGCGTTGATTCCGGCAATAAGACCTTGTCCGGCTGCTTCTTCGTATCCCGTTGTCCCGTTGATCTGTCCCGCGAAGTATAAATTATCAATTAATTTTGTTTCCAAGGTATGCTTCAATTGGGTAGGAGGGAAGTAGTCATATTCAATAGCATAGCCCGGACGGAATACTTTTACGTTTTCGAATCCCGGAATATGTTTCATTGCTTTGATCTGCACATCTTCAGGAAGGGAAGAACTGAATCCGTTTACATAGATCTCTACTGTTTTCCATCCTTCAGGTTCTACAAACAACTGGTGTCTGTTTCTCTCTGCAAAACGGTTGATCTTATCCTCAATACTCGGACAGTATCTCGGCCCTAAACTTTGAATTGTACCATTGAACATTGGGCTTCTGTCGAAACCTTCACGTAAAATATCATGTACTGTTTCGTTGGTATAAACAATGTGGCAGCTTAATTGTTTGGTTAATTTAGGTGTGTCTAAATAGCTGAATTTTTGAGGATTTTCATCTCCTTTCTGTTCTTCCATTTTAGAATAATCCAGACTTCTTCCGTCTACGCGGGGTGGGGTACCAGTCTTCATTCTTCCTGCTTCAAAGCCTAAAGAAACGAGCTGTTCTGTAATTCCGAAAGCTCTTGGTTCACCCATTCTTCCGCCGCCTAATTGTTTATCTCCAACGTGGATCAAACCATTAAGGAAAGTTCCGTTGGTAAGAACTACAGAACGTCCTTTTATCTCAATTCCTAATGAAGTAACCACTCCGGCAACTTTATTATTTTCGATAATAAGCTGTTTTACCATGTCCTGAAAGAAATCAAGATTGGGTGTATTTTCTAAAGCCAAACGCCATTCTTCCGCGAAAAGCATTCTGTCGTTTTGTGTTCTTGGCGACCACATGGCAGGACCTTTGGAAAGATTCAGCATCTTGAACTGGATCGCAGATTTGTCTGCTACAATTCCGGAATATCCTCCCATCGCATCGATCTCTCTTACGATCTGTCCTTTTGCAATTCCTCCCATTGCGGGGTTGCAGCTCATCTGTCCGATGGTCTGCATATTCATTGTAATAAGCAGCGTCTTTGAACCTAAATTGGCTGCTGCAGCGGCTGCTTCACATCCTGCGTGACCGGCACCCACTACAATTACATCATATATTTCTGAAATCATTTTTTTTGCTTGTTTTAAGCCTTAATTTTTACTCTTTTTTACAAATGTTTCACGTGAAACATTTGTAAATTTTATTGTCTTAAATCTGTTCTGTTGCGCTTTATTTAGCCCCGATCGCAGCATTTGTCTGAGCTCATTTTCTTTTGAAAAAAGAAAATAGCGAGTGCGGAGAGCGGGATTAAGGATTAAGCTCCTAAAAAACTTAATGGTATTTTGCTAAATAATGATCTTCTTTTCCTCGCATCTGTAGTTCTTCTTCTTCTGTTTTATCTTTATATCCGCAAAGATGCAGAATACCGTGAGCCAAAACTCTCCGTAATTCTTCTTCGTAATTTCTGGATAGGGTAGAAGCGTTGTCTGAAATGCGCTGCAAAGATACAAAAATCTCGCCGCTTATGGTCTTCCCTTTTACATAGTCAAATGTAATGATATCAGTATAGTAATCGTGCTGTAAATAATCCTGATTTACCTTGAGTAAATATTCGTCGTCACAGAAAATATAATTGATCTCGCCAAGTTTTTTTTCTTCTGAAAGAATAAGATCTTCCAGCCATTTTTTGTATTCTGTGTTTACCGATTCGGGTAAATTTTCGTAAAAAAATTGTATCATTTCGTAATTAAAACCAGTGTCCTAAAATAACACTGAATATGCCTTTTTGATTGTTTTTAAGTGAATGGCTGAAGTTGATTTTAATCTGCCCGAAAGGAGATTTGTATCCAGCCGTTAATCCTACTGAACTGAAGTTTAATTTTACCGCATCCTCAAAGGTTATATCATTGGAAAGATTGGCAAAAGAAAAGTTTCCGCTCAGGAAATAGTTTTTATTGAATTTAAACTGAAGGTCGTTTGAAATTAAAACCACATTATTGCTGTTTAGCTGAGCAAAATAAAATCCTGAAAAGCTTCTGTAGTTTACGATATTCTGTTCAAAAATTCCGCCCAGTCTGTATTTGTAAAAGTCGGGAAGGTTTTCTCCGATGGTGATTCCTCCGTAAAGATTGAGTCTGTAGGAAAACTGTTTTGAAAGAGGAAGATTTATTCTGATATCTGCTTTTACCTGAACGAGTCTTTTTTCTACTTCCGATTTTAGTAGATCGATTACTTTTCCTTCTGCGTTAATGTAAATTCCGCGGGTAGGGAAGTCTCTGTCGTTTTGGGTATCGCTTTTCAGAAATACGTACGGATTGAGAAATCTGCTGTATCTTTTATTGTCTCCGTTGAATTCTGCTTCGAAATAATCGTGACTGATTCCGCCGCCGATGGCAAATTTATCTTTCCAGATTGACTGGAGGTAGGCTTCATTTCTCAGCCAGAACCATTTGTCTACTTCGTTGTTATTGACGTCTTTTAAACTAAAGCTCATTCCCGAAGAATAAATTCCGAAACCCGGAATATATCCGTTATCAATAAAATAGTTTAAATAATATCGGGGTTTGTCTCCCACAACAACATCAAGGGAAAGATTTGAATTTCGGAATAAAAGTCGTTTTGCTGAATAATTTAAAAGAAGTCCGGTTTTGAAAATTTCGTCGTAATGTAAACCGAATTTTAGAAAGTGTCTTGTATCGTCTTCGGTAACGTAGAGCTTAAGATAGTTTGAATTGTTTCCGGAAATAATATCGTAATTGATGAATTTGTAATTGTTGGTGGCGACTAATTTATCAATCTGTTTATTGATGCTTCCGTAGGTTTGAAGAGAAGGAAGCCGCAGTCCCATTTTCCCTAAAACATAATTTTTACCGTAAATTCTGCTTCCTTCGATCTCGAGACTGTCGATTTTATAGACATTGGAATAAATAGGGCTCATTTGCTGTCTGATTCTGTCGAAAGGTCTCTTGGGTAGCTGATCGAGAATATCGACGTATTTTAAGCCTTCTACGTAGCCGCTGTCGAGAATTTTTTTCTTATCATCATAACTTGTAGCGGTCATGCCTGTTAAATTAGGCTTGATGTTGATGTCGGTATATTGATACTGTCTTTTGGTATCTTTTTTAATTCCGAAATCGATGACCTGATTCAGGATGGCAATAATACTGTTCAGATCTTCACGTTTGGAAAGATCCTGATTGAGATCTACCCCGATAACGATATCAATTCCTTTATCTTTTAAAGGTTTGGAAGGATAGTTTACCGTCATCGCTCCGTCAATATAAATACTGTCGTTAATTTTTACAGGATCCATGAGTGACGGAAATGCAGAACTTGCCATAATCGACTGTACAAGATCTCCTTTTTCAAAAATCTGCATATTGCCGCTTTCCAGATTGGTGGCGACACACATAAAAGGAATGGGAAGTTTTGAGAAATCGTCGATATTGGAGACATTTTTGAAGAGTTCCTTCAGTAGATAGACATTTTTCTGTCCGGAACTGATGGAAGAGGGCAGGGTTATTTTTCCGTTTTTAAGAGGAATAGACAAAAGATATTTGTCAACGGATTTATTAAAGAAAGTTGTTTCCTGTCGTTTTGCTTTGGGATCAGTGATTAAAGAATAGAAATCGGTGTCCATTACAATCTTTTCTATCTCTTTTCCGGAATATCCTGAAGCGTACAGTCCGCCGACAATGGCTCCCATACTTGTTCCTGCAATATAATCTACTTTTACGCCCAGAGAATCCAGTACTTTAAGTACGCCTACATGAGAAAATCCTTTAGCTCCGCCTCCTGCAAGAGAAAGTCCTATTTTGGGATTTTTCGGAATAACGAGATCTTTCTTTACCTGAGACTGAATCAGAAGCAATTGAAAGGCAAATAAAATAATCAGGAGCTTTCTCATAGGCTAATCTTTAATATAAATCCGTTTCACGCGTGGCGAAATGGAGGTTAAAACTTCATAGGTTATTGTTTTGCAGTAGTCTGCGAATTCTTTTAAACTTGGTTTTGCGTTAAAAACGGTAACAGTATCTCCTTCCTTTACATTCGGGATATGATCTACGTTAATCATCATCATATCCATACAGATGCTTCCTACAATCGGAGCAAGGGTTTTGTGGATTCCTACATTTCCGACTTGGTTTCCGATTAATCTTGGGATTCCATCGGCATATCCTACAGGAATAGTGGCTATTTTTGTCTGATGATCTGTTTTAAATCGACGGCTGTAACCTACTGATTCTCCGTTTTCTACCGTAGAAATTTGAGAGATTACCGTTTTAAAACTTACCACAGATCTTAACTGTTTCTGTATTTCACTATTTGGTGATTCTCCTAACATTCCGATACCGATTCTTACCATATCGTACTGATGATTGGTGTAATTTGTAATTCCTGAAGAATTTAAAATATGTCGGATAGGAGTGTACCCCAATTTTTCTATCAAATAGCTGGAATTTTTCTCAAAGGTTTCTAGCTGATGTAAGGTAAATTCTTTTTCATCCGGTAAATCAGATGATGAAAGATGGCTGAAAATACTCTGAACTTTTACATTCATTGAATTTAAAGTCTCGCTTAACTGATCCAGTTCATTACCTTTAAAACCAAGACGATGCATTCCTGTTTCCAGTTTGATGTGGATCGGGTATTTCTTATCATATCCTGATTTCTGAACCGCTTCATAGAATAATTCCAGAACTCTGAAACTGTAAATTTCCGGTTCCAGATTGTAAGCAATCACCGTTTCATAACTGTGCTGTTCAGGATTCATGACCACAATAGGAACCGTAATTCCTTTTTTTCTGAGTTCTACACCTTCATCAACGAAAGCGACTCCAAGATAATCTATGTGATGATGCTGCAAAAATTCCGAAATCTCATAACTTCCTAAACCATAAGAGTTTGCTTTTACCATCGCCATCATTTTTGTGGATGGCTTTAGTAAAGATTTATGGTAATTGATGTTATGAAGAATAGCATTCAAATTAATTTCTAAAACTGTATCGTGTTTTCTGAGTTCAAGCAGATCTTTAAGTCTTTCGATCTCAAATTTTCTTGCCCCTTTTAATAGAATGATCTGATTTTCAATTTCTGTAAGGTGTTTACTTTCAATTAATTCCTGCGTATTGATGAAAGTAAAAGTTTTAGCTTTAAATAATTCACTAAATTTTGATATTTCATCACCGATCAGGAAAACAGAATCAAATTTCTGCTCGTTTACAAGCTCGGAGACTTCTTCATACAGTTCTTTCGAATTAGAATTTACCCCTACAATATCTGTAAGAACCAGAGATTTTTTCGGTTTGTTGTATTCATTAAGAAATTGAAGCGCGGTTTTCAGAGAATCAAGATCAAGGTTAAAAGAATCGTTGATGACAATATTATTCTTAATTCCTTCAATCGCTTCAAGCCTCATTTCAACGGCCTTTAAAGCGTTGATTTTTTCGACGATCTTTTTGTTTTCAATACCAAGTTCCTTTAAAACCGTTACAAGCGCCAAAGCATTCGTTAAAGTCGCTTCATCCCTCTGATGAACCGGAAAAGAAATTTCTTCGTCGAAATAATGCACCGTTACCTCTTCGTTTTTCAAAATATTGTTTTTGAAATAGACCTGATTGTATTCTTTAAAGCCGTAAGAAATTAATTTTTTACCTGAATATAATTCTTTTATCTTTTTGTCAACCAAAGGATTATCTCCATTATAAATAACCGTTTCAGAATGTTTGAATAATTTGATCTTTTCATCAATCAGCTCCTCTTCCGATTGGAAGTTGGCAAGATGAGCAGTTCCGATATGGGTAAGCAAACCAATCTGCGGATGGAAAATATTTTCGAGCTTTTCCATTTCGTTTGGCTTGGAAATACCTATCTCAAAAATTCCTAATTGATGAGAATTATTAATCTGAAGCAGAGAAAGCGGAAGTCCGATCTGGGAATTGAAACTCTTTGGGCTTTTTACCGTTGGAAATTCATTCCACAGACATTGATACAGCCACTCTTTTAAAATTGTTTTTCCGTTACTTCCTGTAATTCCGACGGATTTTAAATGAGCATTTTCAAAATGAAATTTAGCTAATTTTTGAAGAAATTCCACAGAATTCTCAACAATGATCCATGTAATATCTTCAAACTGCGGATGATGATGTTCGGAAATGATGACGTTTATTCCACGGTCTACCGCAGATTCAATGAACTTTTCCCCGGAATTTTTTGGAGTATTGATTGCTATAAACGCAGTATTTTTAGTAGAATAAATAATTCTGCTGTCGAAAGCTATATTCCTGATCAATATATTTTTGTCTCCAATAATCTTCGCATTGGTGATTTCTGCGATATGGTTTGTCGTGTAGTTCATAAACTACTTTTCTGTAATTAGGTTATAATTAGAATCAGGATTTCGGAAGTTATTAATCATATTTAAAAGATTTATTTGATTTCCTGAAATTTCATAAATGATAGAGTTGTGTTTCGTAATTAGTAATTTGTGAAACGCTGTGTCTTCATATTTCTGATGAATAAGATTTCCATTTTCAAGCAAAGAAATTTTTCTTTCTAAAATTTCATAAAAGTCTTCCAAAACATCGAACCCCCAGTTTTCAATAAGAAAATCTTCTAGAATTTCTAAATCCGATTTGGCTCTATTTGTCCAAAAAATATTCATTTTTCTTTTTTGCAATTCTTTCCTTTGCTTCATTCATCACTGCCATATGTTCGGTTATCCGGCCGTTTTTTACGTCGTCTAAACCTTCCTGAATAGCATTGAGAATATCATCATGCGAAATTTTTTCCGGTTCTATAATCTCCGCAATCTTCAGCAATTCCTCCGGAAGAAATTTTTTCTCTTTCATCTTTCTGAAAAACGTAGGCTCGGAAATTCCGCTTTTTTCAATGATGTATTTCATTTTGAAAGGCGAATTTTTCAGAATCTCGTCAATAGAATTGCTGATCTTGATGTAATTTTTAATCTCTAATATCATTTTCTGATAGTTTTCACTATTAAATTTTAAACAAAATTAATAATAAATTTGATATTAAATCTCTTTTTTATTCAAAACTTCATCCACAAAAACTCTTCTGCTTACCGCATCGTAAGATTCTGTTTCTCCGAGTTCTACAAGATCCTTTCCTGCGGAAGTTCTCATAGAATAATTGGCAAGATTTCCTGTTCTTCTGCAGATCGCGTGTACTTTTGTTACATATTCTGCAGTTGCCATCAGATTGGGCATCGGTCCGAAAGGTCTTCCGAGAAAATCCATATCCAGACCTGCAATAACTACTCTTATTCCGCCATTTGCCAGTTGATTGGCTATATCCACAATGCTTTCATCAAAAAACTGCGCTTCATCAATTCCCACTACATGACAGTTGGAAGCCAGCAAAAGAATTTCGCTGGGATTTTCTACCGCCGTGCTTCGGATTTTATTCTGATTGTGCGAAACCACATCTTCATCCGAATATCGGGTATCCAGTTTAGGTTTAAAAATCTCTACATTCTGCCCTGCCATTTCAGCTCTTCTCAGCCTTCGGATCAACTCTTCGGTTTTTCCGGAAAACATTGAGCCACAAATAACTTCCATCCAACCACTTTGTTTGGAATGATTAATTGTATTTTCTAAAAACATTTGTTAAATTAGCCGTATATTTTTAACTTCAAAAGTAAGCAATTTTAACAAGATTCTTCTATGCAGAACATCCAAGATTTAAAGGAAAAGATTTTTTTTGAATCCAAGAATATCATTGGTATTTTGGATAAAATAAGCAACGTAGACGAACTTTCGTCAAAGCAGGATCTTGTAGAAGAGCTTGCCAACAGGATTTCGTTTCTGCGTCTGCTGGAAAAAAATTTAGAGTATTTCGGAAGTGAAAATTCTTCGCTGATTTCAGAAAATAAAGAAAAATTTTCTTCACCCCCTCCTTTGCAGGAACCCCATGATTTCAGCAGTGAAGTAACGGAAGAAGAAGCTATTTTCAATAATGAGCTTAATGAAATTGACGGAAGCGAATCCGGAAATTATTCAACTGAAGTCACTGAAGAAGAGGCAATTTTCAATAATCAGTTAAATGAGATTGTAGAAGGTGAACTTCACGAAACTTTAGTTAATTTTGCAGAGGAAAATTCGCAGGATGAAATTCAGAATGATCTGAAAGAGAATGAAGATGTTTTCAATGCTCAGTTAAATGAACTGGATGAATATGAAACTTCTGAAAACAGCGGAGCGGATCTGAATTTTGTGGATGAAGAAAGAATTCTGGCAAATTCTGAACCCGAAAATGATGAAGAAATCTCGGAAGAAATTTTTAATGACAGCAAAACGGAAGAAGAAGTTATTTTTAATCATCAACTGAATGAAATTGATGAATTTGAAAACGAAATTTCGGACAATCGTGGAGATATTCTGAATGATTTTGATGAAGAAGAGAAAATTCAGAACAATTATCAGTATAAAAATGAAGAAGAATCTGAAAAAATCCCGAGTATTTTCGACGGGGAAGTTTTAGATGAAAATGAAGAAATTTTAGTGGAAGAAAATGATAATCAGTATTCTTCCCGCACAATGATGGAACAGGGCGAATTGGCGACCGATACTTCAAATGCTGAAAACATTGTTAACGAAATTAAAAATGAAGCAGTTGTTGAAGAAAAGCAAGAGCAGCCTATTTTAGCAGAAATTAATGACAGAAGAAAAATTGTTGAGATTAATAAACCTGTTTCTGAAGAGAAAGAACACTTAAAATCTGATGAAAGCTTTGAAAATCTTGAAGCCTATCATGAAAAGAAGATAAAACTGGCAAATATCAAAGGTCTGAAAGCGGTACAGTCGCTTTTTGATGATGACCATCTTGAAAGAGTGTCAACAGAAAAAACAATTCCTGTTGAGAAAAAAGAAGACCCGGGAAGTATTTTGAAAACCAATATTCCAACCGAGTTTATGGAAGCGGAAAAGAAAAAACCTGAGTTTAAACTCGATCTGAACGACAGGATTGCTTTCACAAAAACATTATTCGGAGGAAGCCAGACGGAGCTGAATGAAGTGGTAAATAACCTGAACAGTTTCAGAACACTGGAGGAGGCAAAAGAATACCTGAGTGATCTTTATTATGCCAAAAAATGGAGTAAAGTGGACGAATATGCACAGAGACTGTGGATATTGGTGGAAAATAAATTTTTATAAAATAAATTTTGAGCGGAATCTTATATTTTGTTCCTACACCGATCGGGAACCTCGAAGATATGACCTACAGAGCGGTAAATGTGCTGAAAGAGGTTGATTATATTTTATGCGAAGACACAAGAACTTCCGGAATTCTTTTAAAGCATTTCGAGATTTCCAAGCCTTTAAAATCCTATCATTTACACAACGAGCATCAGACAACGGAAAAAGTGATTACAGACCTTAAAAGCGGTCAGAATATTGCGATTATTACCGATGCAGGAACTCCCGGAATCTCAGATCCGGGTTATTTGTTGGCAAAAGCAGGTTCCGATCATCATATTGAAATGATCTGTTTACCGGGAGCAACGGCTTTTGTTCCGGCTTTGGTGGTTTCAGGATTACCGAATAACGAATTTCTTTTTGCCGGATTTCTTCCCCAGAAAAAAGGCAGACAAACGAAGCTGAAACAACTCGCAGAAGAGAAAAAAACGATCGTTTTATACGAAAGTCCCCATAAAATCAATACTACACTGGAGCAGATCAAAGAATTTTTCGGCGAAGAAACCAAGGTTAGCTTAAGCCGTGAGATTTCCAAAAAGTTCGAAGAAACCAAACGCGGAACAATTCTTGAACTCATTGAGTTTTCCAAAAGCAAAACGTTAAAAGGTGAGATTGTTCTCATCGTAAATAATTCCATTTAATTGAAAAATTTAATTTTCGTGCTGCTTTCGTCGGTCTGTTTCGGGCAGACGGACCAGTACAAACAGATACTTTTAACAAAAAAAATAGGCAAAGAAGTCTGTTTCTATTCCAAAGGATACGGAATGATTTCTGATGCCAAAACCGGAAAGTCCGGAATTGTAGATTCTCTGGGCAATATCACTTTTGAGTATCCTTCAAAAAGTGAAATTTCGCATTTATGGAAAAACAGGTTTGTTTTGAGGGTAAAAGCGGGAAATTCCAATGGAAAAACAGCGATTATCGATGCTTTAGGAAAGGAAGTTATTCCGATGGATCTTTTCAAATTCAGAACCTGGGAAAATAAAGACAGGCTTATTTATTCAAAAAAAGGAAAAGACTGTGTGTACGATTTTAACGGGAAAGAAATTATCCCATTCTCAGAAAAGATAGTTTTTGGAAGCGAAAACAGATTTTTTGTTAAAAATAATGGAATGTGGCTGATTTATGATTTTGATGGAAAGAAAATTTCAGACCGACTGTTTACAGATGATCTTCGTTTCTACAAAGGCAGGGCTTATCTTTCGAAAGGTGAAAAATCCGGAGAAGTTATTGATAATAATGGTAAAACCTTAAGCACCATTTCGGAACATAACGTAGACAATATCAATGCGTTTCCTTATTTGGTAACTTTAGATACTTCTAAAAATAAATACGGAATTATTGATGAAAAAGAAAACATCATTGCCGATGAAATGTATGAACAGGCTTTCGTGGGAAGAGAATACATTTACCTTACCAGAGAAGATAAAGTAAGTATTTTTTCTAAGAAGGAAGGGAAGGTGTATGATCTTGATTATCATTATGTAAACCCACTTTTCAATGGTTTGTTTAAAACCTCTCAGGATCAGAAAAATCCAAAAACTGCCGTTGTCCGTTTAAACGGAGAAGTGGTTTTTCCAAAGGAATACGACAGGGTAGAAGGGCTGAACATTGCCGGAGAAAAATATCTCTATCTGAGAAAAGATGAAGAAGAAAAAATTCTGGATAAAAATTTAAAAAATATCCTGAATGACGATTACGAAATCGAAAAAATATTCCCCAATACATTGATTGTTAATAGAAACGAAACCTTTTACACATTTTCTCCTAAAACAGGAAATTATAAAGAGCTGAAAGGATTTAAAGAAGTAAAGCCTTTTGAACTTTATCCTACTTTAGTCGGGAAAAACATAGATAATTTTTACGGGATGATGGACGAAAGCGGAAATGAAATTGTACCTTTTGTCTACGATGACATCACAACATTTTTGGGTGTTAACGAATTTGTGGTGAAAAAAGATAATAAATTCGGCGTTACCAACGACAAAAATGAACCTTTAACGGAAATTGTCTACGATAAGTTTTTTCCGGATAAAAAAGGCATTAAACTTACCAAAGGAAAAGAAACAGAATTCATCTATTTTACAGAGCAAAAAGACAGAAGTTTTATCGATTAACGTACATGATGTGCGTTCATGATAAAAAACAGGCATAAATTTTCGCTAAAAAAGTGATTTAAAATGCATTGAATAACATTTTGTAATATCTTTGCGCACTGTTTTATTTCTGTAAAATTAAATACTGTATATTAGCCAACTTTCAAAAGGCGAATACGTTATAAAGAAAAATAATTGTCATATATGAAACTATTAGAAGGAAAAGTAGCGCTAATTACGGGAGCTACACGAGGAATCGGAAAAGGAATTGCCGAAATGTACGCCGAACAGGGTGCAAAAGTAGCATTTACTTACGCCGGATCTGTAGAAAAAGCGAAGGAATTGGAAGCAACTTTAAGTTCTGTAACTCAAATTAAAGGGTATCAGTCTGATGCATCAGATTTTGATGCGGCTCAGACTTTAGTGGATGAAGTAATCGCTGAGTTTGGGAAAATTGATATTTTGGTAAATAACGCAGGAATTACAAAAGATAATCTGCTTTTGAGAATGTCGAAAGATGACTGGGATAAAGTAATGAAAGTAAATCTGGATTCTGTATTCAATCTTACCAAAGCGGTAATTAAGCCCATGATGAAGGCAAAAGCAGGATCAATCATCAACATGACTTCTGTAGTAGGAATCAGCGGAAATGCAGGACAGGCAAACTATGCAGCTTCTAAAGCGGGAGTTATTGGTTTTACAAAATCTGTAGCGCTGGAATTGGGTTCCAGAAACATCCGTTGCAACGCAATTGCTCCGGGATTCATCCAGACTGAAATGACGGATGCTTTAGATGATAAAGCAAAAGAAAAATGGAACGAAGCTATCCCGATGAAAAAACTGGGACAGACCAGAGATATCGCAAATGCGTGTGTATTCTTAGGAAGCGAAATGTCTTCTTACGTTACAGGACAGACGTTAAATGTTGACGGAGGTCTGTTGACATAAAATATGAAAACGGTACAGAATATTACCTTATTCTTGTCGGTTTTACTACTAATCGGTCTGGTTTACATTTCCTTTTTTAATGTGTATCAGACCGATGATTATATCTATTCCTACGGAACAAAGAAGTTAGGATTTCTCGGGAATGTATGCGATTTTTATATGCATTGGGGAGGAAGATATTTTGGCTATACCATTAATATGCTAAATCCTGTTTCAAAAGATCCGCTAAATATACTCCCGAAAATTTATCCTGTATTTTTACTCACTTCTTTTCTTGCAGTCATTATTTTAAATTTCAGACTGTATTTTAATTATTCCTTTGCTGAAGCGCTCAGAAAGAGTCTGTTATTGTTTTTTATTTATACGGTTGGATTAATCAGTTTACCGGAACATTATTTTTGGATTACGGGCTCTAATGTCTATTTCCTGCCGGTTATTTTATCAGGTCTTTTATTCTTTTTTTATGGAAAGTTTCAGCAATCACACAAAAAATGGTGGTTCTTTTTAAGCACTGTTATCATTTTTATTCTGATGGGGGCAAATGAAATCATCGCGTTGCTTTTGTTAGGAGTATTGAGCTTTATATGTTTTGAGAAACCATCAAAGGAAAAGAAAATTCTTTTAACCATAGGAATTATTGGATTTCTTATCAGTTTTTTAGCTCCCGGAAATTTTAACAGAATGGTAAAATCTGATGATGCTTTTTATTGGATATGGACCAAAAGAGCGGCTTTTTTCACTTTTAATTTTGGGTATATTTTTATAAAAACAGTATTTCTTATTCCTTTGTTTACTGCCATATTTTTCGAAGAATTTACGATCTTAAAAAGCAAAATTAACTTTACCAAAGCCTGTATAATCTGCATGATTTCATTGCTGCCTTTAATGTTTTTGGGCTATCTGATCAATATTGTAGGAAGACAAAACGATAATATTGTCATCTTCTTTTTAAGCACATTTTCTTTCATTTTACTATACAAAAAGGAGAATTTAAAAAGATTTTGGTGGATCAGTTTTTTAGTTATTTTTCTGCCGGAAACAGATTTTTTCAATAAGAATTATTCGGGTTTTAACATAGATTATAACATGAATAATTTCGTTCAGGAAATCGCTGTAACAGATCTGAAAGCGTATGATGAAGAAATAAAAAGCAGAATTTCTTTAATTCAAAATTCAAAAGAAGACTCTTTAAAGATTGATAAAATAAGAGAAGTACCGAAAGTACTGTATTTTGATGAATTGTCTTCCGCTAAAGAAGAGAAAAAGTACGTTAATGATCAGTTGGAAAAATATTTCAACAAGAAAAGCATTGTTGTAAAATAAGTGCTATTTTTCCTGAAAAACTTTGTCATAAATAAGCTTCACCTGCAAATCTCCGAATCCGAAAATTCCCAGCTCATCACGGAACTTTTCAAAAACTTCACTAAAATCTGTTATGCCGTTCTGTATTAAATTTTTAATAAATACTTCAGGATTAATGTTTTGATAAACGGTAATTAATTCAGGTAAAAAACGAAAGCAATCAGATTGAATTTCAGAAAGTTGTTTTAATTTATTTTGACGATTACTTTGATAAGCTTCCCATAAATTCAGTCCCAATTCAAGATCCTTTTGTTTAAATAAAACTTTTGAGGTTAATGCTTCTTCCAAATCAAAACGGTCAGAATCCGAAAATCCCTTCCATTGATTTTCTTTCGATGCTTTTGGGAAAATCCTGTAGATGTTGATATTTTTATCCTTCGGAATAAGCGTTAAGCAAAACCACATATTAACCTGACAAAAAAGATCATCTTCAAACCAAAGATATACCTCAGAATCTTCCGGAATCTGCATCATCTTATTACATTCTGAAACCACTTTACGGTAATAATTTTCTTTTGCATCACCATAATTTTCAGCAATAAATTCTGATCTTACCTTCCAGAAAACATCCAGATTTTCAGCCTGTAAAGAACCTGCAACTAAAGCTTCTCTACAGATAATCATCTCGCCGGAAATGGTTGTTTCCTTCAATTGCTCAGCGAGACAATCACCGTTTGTAATATTAAATATTTTGTTCAATTGTTAATCTTTAAATACCTGATTTTCCTGCTCCTGCACTCTGATGAAAGTTGTTCTTTTCGACAGTTCTTTCAGTTTGGAAGCGCCCACATAAGTACAGGTAGAACGAACGCCGCCTAAAATATCTTTTACCGTATCCAGAACCGGACCTTTATAAGCTACTTTTACGGTTTTTCCTTCCGAAGCCCGGTATTCTGCAACACCGCCTGAATGTTTATCCATGGCTGTTTTCGAGCTCATTCCGTAAAATAGTCTGTATTTTTTGCCGTTTTCTTCCACGATTTCGCCACCGCTTTCATCGTGTCCTGCAAACATTCCGCCCAACATTACAAAATCTGCACCGCCGCCAAAAGCTTTCGCCACATCTCCCGGAACTTTACAGCCGCCATCTGCAATAATATGACCTCCTAAACCATGTGCTGCATCGGAACATTCTATAATTGCCGAAAGTTGAGGATATCCCACTCCGGTTTTCACTCTCGTCGTACAAACCGAACCGGGACCAATCCCGACTTTAATGATGTCTGCGCCAACTAAAAGAAGTTCTTCCACCATTTCTCCGGTTACAACATTTCCGGCAATGATGATCTTATCTGGGAAATTTGCCCTTGCCTTCTTCACAAATTCCACAAAATGCTCAGAATAACCATTGGCTACATCAATGCAGAGAAACTCGATTTTTGGATGTCTTTCGAGGATGGTTTTTATCTTTTCTTCATCGGCTTTTCCGGTTCCTGTGCTTAATGCGATATACTGATAAATGTTTTCAGGTTGGGAATCTAAAAATTCTGACCATTCTTCCACAGAATAATGCTTATGAACCGCTGTGATGATTTTTTCTTTTGCCAGTTCCACTGCCATTTCAAAAGTTCCCACTGTATCCATGTTGGCAGCAATCACGGGAACGCCCTGCCATTTTTTTCGGGTATGTTTAAAGGTAAATTCTCTCTCAAGATCAACTTCAGAACGGGATTTCAGGGTAGAACGTTTCGGACGGAACATTACATCCTTAAAACCCAGTTTAATATCATATTCTATTCTCATAATTCGGATAATTATTTTAATTAAAATTATGAAAAAGATTGATTCTAATCTTTATTTAAAAGGATTTTATAAATTATTTATGATTGTCCGTTATTTGTCATAATTGGAAAAAATCTTTGAGTTCTTTGCTGAGTGAAACGCCTTTGCGAACTTAAAAACAGTTAGTATATAAAGAATCTTTGCGAGTCCTTTGCGTTAGAAAAAACAGTATAATTAATAGCGGATAATCAAAAATTATTTAATACAATTTAAATCTTGATTCAGAAGCTTACTAAATCATAAATACGATCAGAAAAATCGACATATGAAGCTGAAGCGTTAAGAAAATTACAATTTATTCCGTTAAAAAATTTCCACTGTTTGAAGCGCGAGGCAAATTTTTAATCAAAGACCCCAATTGAATTCGCGCAAGTTTTGGGAATTTTAGGAATGAATTTTAATTTTTAGCATTCAGATTCAAAGTCTTGAACTTTTCGTTCTTTTGTTTCAAGACAAAAGGACCACACATAAAATTTTAAAGAAAATGTTTAGATCAATTTTAAAATCAGGATAATAATTGAATAAGTTTTAATTAAAAACAATACTTTTGAAACCATGGAATTTCCTTTGACACTTCATATTTTAGGCAAAGAAGTTTTACTGCATCCCGTTACGGAATCTTTAGGGATTTTTATAGGAATGCGGTATTATACTTTTGCCAAAAGAAAAGATAAAGAGAAATTCAGCAGTGTCAATTCATTGCTGATTCTTATTGCTGCCACTCTGGGTGCGCTGCTCGGTTCCCATATCATTGGTTCGCTGGAAAGACCCTACGATTTGATGAAAGCTGAAAACGTTTGGATGTACATCTGGCTGAATAATACCATTGTGGGAGGTTTGGCAGGTGGTCTCATTGGAGTGGAACTTATGAAGAAAATCATAGGCAAAAAAGAAAGTACGGGTGACAAAATGGTTTATCCTTTGATTACCGCTATGTTTATAGGAAGGATCGGATGTTTTTGTACAGGGATTTACGAGGAAACTTACGGATTACCAACACGTTCAATGTTCGGAATGGATTTAGGAGATCATATCAACAGACATCCCGTCGCTTTATACGAAATGTTTTTTTTATTGATTGTTTTTATCGCGCTGAAATATTTTCAAAAGAATTATACATACAGATCCGGAGTTTTATTCCAGCTTTTTATGCTTTCTTATTTCTCATTCAGATTCATATTGGATTTTATTAAGCCTAAATTTAATATCATTTTGAATCTGAGCACAATACAAATCGTATGTTTATTAGTGATCATTTACTATATTTATCTATTGAAAAAAAACAGCCATGAAATTATTAGAAGTCGGTAATTTTGGAAATAGCGAGCTTAACGGATTGGGAATCTTATTTCTTTGTCTGGGACTTATCATCTTTGCAATTTCCATTTTAATTGCCATCATCATCGGAATTATGTCTGCGACAAGTTCTGAAAAAAAGTACAGTTTTAAAGTTCCTTTGATCGGAATCCTTATCGGAATTCTTACGTTTATTGCGGGAGGATGCATCTGTGGTTTTAGCCTGTAAAAACGAAATTATGCCAGTAAGAAATTATACGTATTACGATTATACCATAAGTCTTTGCCCGGAATGTCTGAAAAGAGTGGGAGCAAAGATCATTATTGAAGATGAAGCGGTTTTCATGACGAAAAGATGTCCGGATCACGGATTTTTCAAAACTAAAATTGCTTCTGATGTTCAGTATTATAAAAATATCAGAAACTACAATAAAGCATCAGAAATTCCGGTGCATTTTGGAACCGATGTAGAATATGGCTGTCCTTACGATTGTGGTTTATGTGTTGATCATGAGCAACATAGCTGCCTTTCTATTGTGGAAGTAACGGATCGGTGTAATCTTACCTGTCCTACCTGCTATGCGATGTCTTCGCCACATTACGGAAGCCACAGAAGTCTGGAAGAGATCGAAGCCATGTTTGATATTATTGTTAAAAATGAAGGCGAACCTGATGTTGTTCAGATCAGTGGAGGAGAGCCGACAATCCATCCTGAATTTTTCAAAATCATGGATATTGCGAAGTCGAAACCCATTAAGCATTTGATGCTGAATACGAACGGGGTAAGAATTGCCAATGATCCCGGTTTTGCCGAAAAATTGGCAACGTACGCTCCTGAATTTGAAATTTATCTTCAGTTTGATTCCTTTAAACCGGAAGTTCTGGAAGATTTCAGAGGAAAAGATTTAACGGACGTACGAATGAAAGCGTTGGAAAAATTAAATGCCTTAAATCTTTCGACTACCCTCGTTATTGTTCTTCAGAAAGATAAAAATATTGTTGAAATCGGGAAAATCATTGATTTTGCCCTGAAACAGAAATGTGTCCGCGGAATTACCTTTCAGCCTGTAGAAATTGCAGGAAGAAACCGTGAAGATTCAGCTTATGAAAAAATTACTTTAACAGAAGTAAGACAGGAAATTCTCAATCAGTTTCCTTTGCTGAATTCGGATGATATCATTCCGGTTCCGTGCAATCCCGATGCTTTGGCGATGGGGTATATTCTGAAACTGGAAGGCGAAACGATTCCTTTAACACGATACATCAATCCTGCTGATTTACTGAACAATGAAACCCGAAATACCATTGTTTATGAACAGGATACCGGATTGCAGATGCAGCTTCTGGATATTTTCAGCACCGGAATTTCTGTAGATAAAGTAAAACCTAAAGTTAATCAGTTATTGTGCTGTCTTCCCGACGTTTCCGCACCCAATCTGGATTACGATAACCTATTCAGAATTATCATCATGAACTTTATGGATGCGCATGATTTTGATGTCCGTGCTGTGAAAAAATCCTGCGTTCATATCGTGAATAAAGATCTGAAAATGATTCCTTTCGAAACCATGAATTTATTTTACCGTGATGATAAAAGCAAATATCTTGATGAATTAAGGAAAGAGGATAAAGTTTTGTTTTAATTTCTTTCAACAAATTTCACCGCTATTTATGAATTTTTTGTATTAATAATGACATAGGGAAATGGAGCGTTAAGAAAATTTAAATTTAATCCGTTAAAAAATTCTCACTGTTCGAAGCGCGGCGAAAATTTTGAATCGAAGAAACAACATACAATCGCGCAAGTTTGGAAATTTTAGGATTAAATTTAAATTTTTAGCCTTCAGATTCCAAGTCTTGAATTTTTGATTCTTGGTAATGTACTGAAAAATAGTTGGTGAAATTCAGGATATATTTTAATAAATTATGCACGTTAATCCGAAGAGGACAAAAGCACTGGTGGAGATCAA